>CAYVXC010000112.1:0-6720 GCA_964454925.1 uncultured Bacteroides sp. | reverse complement strand
TCAGTTTGCGTGCTTTGCGGTATTCAAAAGCTCTTCCCATGGGTAGTTCTTTTTGGTCTTTTTAGTTCGTTTATGATGTTTGTTTGATTTGTCGGAATTGACGCGTCAGCGAAGTTCGGCTCCGAGCTGACGGGTAAGATTAGTGATGATTTTGTTCATCACCTGGTCGATATATTTGTCCTGAAGAGTCTTCTCGTTGTCCTGAAGGAGAATTGAGATAGCGTATGACTTCTTGCCGGCGGGCAGTTTGTCGCCTTCGTAGACATCGAAGAGAGTGACATCGCGGAGAATCTTGCGCTCGCTCGAACGAACGATTTCCTCGATGCGGGCAAGGGTTACATCGGCGTCAACCAGGAGAGCCAGGTCGCGTTTCACCGCCTGGGTCTTGGGCAGTTCAGAGAACACGGTCTGTTTCTTGAGTGCCAGGGTGCTCACGGCGTCCCAGTCGAGTTCGGCGAAGAAAACAGGCTGTTTGATGTCGAACGCCGCTCCGATCTTGGGATCAAGAATACCCATCGTGCCGAGGCGTTTGCCGTTACGGGTAGCGATGACGATGGCCGCTCCATAGAGTTCAAGACCGTTGTCAGGGGTGAACGTCAGTTCGGCGGTGGAGATGCCGAGACGGGCAATGACGTTGAGGACGGCGGCCTTCAGATCGAAGAACGAAGCCGCTTCGGCCTGACGGGCCCAGTTTGTCGCGCGGGTATCGCCTGTCATCCAGAGAGCCAGGCGCGAACCTTCCGAGAACGGTCCGAGCGGACGTTCATCGGTCGGCTTGAGTTCGGGATTCATCGAATAGACATTCCCGAATTCATAGAAAGCGAGATCTTTGGCGCGGCGGTTGATATTATGGGCCAGCGATTCGAGACCGCCGAAAAGAAGAGTCCGGCGCAGCACGTTGAGATCCTGACTCAGCGGATTGAGAAGTCTGACACATCCGTCGGCCGAGAGTTCGGTCAGAGCGGCATAGTAGCGCTCAGCGGTCAGCGAGTTATTGAGAATTTCGTGGAATCCGGCGGCTGTAAGCTGTTCGGAAACGGTGCGGCGGAGGTCATCGACCGCATCGGTCTTTGTCTTGTACGAAAGCGTGGAGTGGACAGCGTCAGGAACCTCGATATTGTTATAACCATAGATTCTCAGAACGTCTTCAACCACGTCACACGGGCGCTGAACGTCCACGCGATAGGTCGGCACGAGCAGGTGGCGGACGTCGCCGTCGCGGCCGGTGGTCTCGATTTCGAGCGCATCGAGAATCGTATCGACGGTCTCTTCCGGAATAGCCTGACCGATCAGACGGGTCATGTAATCGGTCGACAGATCGACCTTGAACGGCTCTACGACCGTGGGATATATATCGACAGGTTCACCGACGATACGGCCCCCGGCCAGTTGCTGAATCATCAGAGCCGCCAACTTGAGGTTATAAAGAGTCGAGTTGGGATCGACACCGCGTTCAAAGCGGAACGACGAATCGGTGTTCAGACCGTGACGGCGAGCGGTCTTGCGTACACGGGTCGGATTGAAACATGCGCTTTCGAGGAAAACATCGGTGGTAGCCTCGGTCACGCCCGAGTCAAGACCGCCGAACACACCGGCGATACACATAGGCTCTTTGGCGTTACAGATCATCAGGTCGCGGCTGTCGAGCTTCCGCTCAACACCGTCGAGAGTCGTAAAGACGGTGCCGTCGGCGACTGTGCGGACAACGACCTTGTCGCCGGCGATTTTCGCCCGGTCGAAACAGTGGAGCGGCTGCCCCATCCCGTGAAGGATATAGTTCGTGATGTCAACGATATTATTGATCGGACGGAGACCGATTTCAGAAAGACGGGCTTTCAGCCAGTCAGGACTCTCGGCGACTTTCACGCCCTCGATTGTCAGACCCGAGTAACGGATGCAGCCCTCGGCGTCTTCAACCGCGACTTCGACGCCCTTCCCGGCGGGATCGTCAACCTTGAAGGCCTCGACCGAAGGACGGACGGCCTTTGCCGGGGTCGAGTGGACCGATGTCCACGCTCCCAGGTCACGCGCTACGCCATAGTGGCTGGCCGCGTCGATGCGGTTGGGGGTCAGGTCGACCTCAAGCACGAAATCGTCTGTCAGCTGATAGAACTCTGCAGCCGGTGTACCGGGGGCCGGAGCCTTGTCGTCGGGGATGACGATAATGCCGTCGTGCGACGTACCGACACCGATCTCATCCTCGGCACAGATCATGCCCATCGACTGGACACCGCGGATTTTTGACTTCTTGATCTGGAATTCCTTGTCACCGTCGTAAAGCGTCGTGCCGACCGTAGCGACAACGACATTCTGACCGGCCGCAACATTGGGCGCGCCACACACGATCTGTTCCACGCGGCCTTCGCCGAGATCAACCGTGGTGATGTGCAGGTGGTCACTGTCGGGATGTTCCTCGCATGTCAGCACTCGGCCGATTACGAGACCGCGGAGACCGCCGCGGATAGATTCGACACGTTCGATACCGCCACATTCAAGTCCGATCGAAGTGAGGGCGGCGCTTAGCTCGTCGGGTGTGAGACTGAAATTGATATAATCCTTCAGCCAGCTGTAAGAAATATTCATATTGTCAGAAAGTCAATCGCTTGATGGCGGTTTGACCGGTTAGTTTTAGAGATTTCTATGTTTTGATGGCGCACGGGCCTAATATTTCGCAAAGTTACAAAAAATCTTCCAAAAAACCGACTCCTTCCGCTTCTTTCTAACTTCCGCCGCACGCATCACCCCCGCTCATAACTTAAGCTTCAGAAACTCCCTGAGATTCAAGTGCCGGACAGTTCCCGATCAAAAGCAGATGTCAAGAATTTAAAGTATACATGAAAACTTTTGCACTCCATGTCAATTATGTAAAGTATACATGCACATTTTTACACCACGTAAGCCACCGGTCCGACAGCCAATTCATACGTAAAAAGCCTTCTGCATATCTCTTGCAAAAGGCTTTTGATACTTCAGCGGGTTTATCGTGCAAGCGTTGTCTTTATCCAGCCGAAAAGGTCGTCCAGATTGTAATCGCCCGAATGAGGACGGTTCCACGGCAGGAAGAAATTGACGTTTGCAACCCCGGCATTCTCGAGTTTGGTGGCAAGGTTGATCGGGACAAGGAACGACGTATCGCGGTCTTTGGCTCCATGGCGGATAAACCAGTTGGGCGCGACGGTCGATTTATCGGTGCCGATGAAATTCATCGGATTCATCAGATAAACCCTTTTATCCATTTCCGCGGACAATTTGGCCGAGGGATCCTTCAACCGGTGTCGGAGACTGAAATCCGTAAAATTGGCACTTTCTCCTTTTTCATTCCCGAAGACCTGGTTCTCGGGGGACGGTGTCGGAATCAACACACCCATCTGGTCAAAAGCCGGCGGAGTTTTTAAGGGCGTCACCGTCGCCACATAGCTGAGATACTTATCCAGATCGAGGTCAGTCACGAAATCTAATGTCTTATTGAACCGCGGGGCATTTCCCGGGCCAAACGAGGGAGCGCCCCGGCCGTCGTCGCGCATTGGTCTCATACCTGCGCGCGGGCCATTGCCGGGACCGCCGCCCATAGGACCCGATTTATCCTTATAGAAAGTAAATCCGATAGTATCGGGGATTTCACACCCTTCTTCCAGTGCCTTGTGGGCCGAGGCCATCAGGAAACCCTTGATATAGTCCTTATAGTTTTCGGCCGTCAGGGGCGTCCCGTCCGTCTTTTTCAAACCGAGCGAATTGATATAAGCGGGGCAGAGAGCAGCCAGCGCATTCGAAATTTCAATTTGCGCTTGGTCGAGATTGCGTACTCCCGTATTCGTGCATCCATAGAGCCATTCATATTCCATGTCGGCGTGATTGAGATCCGTGATCGGGCAATAACAGATAGCGGCGTAGACATCATCGCGTTCATCGGCGGCACCCATCTTTTTCAGATAGGGTTCATATTCACGGGCGTTCCCGGTTGCTCCGAGTAAAGAGGACATAGCGCCTCCCGCGCTCGTTCCGTCGGTGAAGATCAGTTCCGAACTACCCGGTATCACGTCATCGTTATATCGCAGATAGCGGACGGCTGCCTTCAGGTCAAGCAAGCCGTTCGGAGCGGTACCCGTGTAGATGGTCTTACCGTCGCGCGTCACGGTCGAGTTATTTCCTCGCGAACCGGGAATACAGACCACATAACCCTCTTTCAAAGCCCGGCCGGTCGCATCGGTCGGCGACGGGGTCTTGGCCGTGGAGGCTGCGTATCCTCCTACATATGTACGGAGAAAAATCGGGATTCTCGGAAGGTCAGCGAGTTTCTCGGGCACATAAATATTCAATGTCTGATAGGTCGAATCTTCCACGTTCCTCACATAAAAGATTCCCTCATAAGCCTTGAATTTCAATTGTTCCCCGTCGGGCATAGTCAGTTGGCCGGTCGTAAATTTGTCCGGATCGAAACGCAGCGCGTCCGACTTTGCCGCCATCGGTATGGTAACAGCCATTGCCATAATACCTGTTAAGAATATCTTGTTTTTCATATAGTTTTAATACTCGAATTTTGATTACACTAAAAAGAGGACGAACAACCTATGTCAATAGGAGTGGCATTCACATGTTTCCTTGGCGTGGGCCAGATACTTCATGATCACGTCGTTGTTACATTAGTAGCCGGTAATAAGTTATTATTTTATTAAAGCTGTGATTACGTCCGCCATATTTTCTGTGAATGAGATTGTACGCGAGGCTGTTTCTGCGGGACCCTGGGGATATTCGGAGTTGAGCCTGATGATGGTCGCGTTCGGATTCCGGTATGTTATCTGCTCGAACGGATAGCGGATGATGGCGGGTGTGTTGTAGCCGATGCCCAGTTCGAGTAATACGATTTTCTTCGTCGCCGCATAGCGTTGCATGAATTCCTCATATCTTTCGGCAGCACGGTGCCAGTCTTCGTCCTCGACAAAGAACCCGTTTTTACGGACGTGGACATCCATCGGACCGCCACACACCGGGCACACCGGGACGTACTTCGGATCGACCGTCAGATCGTGGGAATGTTCAAGGATTTCCTTGACCGCCTCTTTGTCAGAGTACACCTTCGGGTGACAGCCTGTCGCACATTGCATAAGTCCGTAGTCACCCTGAACTTCAAAGATCTTGTCGGCTTCGAATCCGGCTTTCCTGAACTGACCGTCGACGTTGGTGGTGATGACGAAATAGTTTCTGTCTTTCACCAGCTCCAGAAGGTCGCGGTAGAGCGGAAATGCCCCCGGGCGGAAACGTGCGTAGTCGATATGACGCGCCCAGCGGGCCCAGCGTTCCTCTTCCGTCGGAAATTCATAGAAACTCGACGAATAGAGGTCAGGGAATCCATAACGTTCTATGTAGTCTGCAAACTCCTTCTTGAATCCGGGGCCTGAATAATCGAGTCCGGCGGCTGCCGACAGACCGGCACCGGCTCCTATGACAACCGCATCGACCGCGTCGAGTTTTTCGCGGGCGGTTTTTATTTTATCACTGAAATTACTCATAGCCTAAAAGTTCTTTATATAGTATATAATCGCTGTCTTTGAAAACGTTGAAAACGACCGCCGTCAGGGAGGTCCCAGGGTGAGCAGCGAGATATTCGCGGACAGTGGCGACCGCGATCTCGGCCGCACGGCCCTGTGGGAAATGAAACTCCCCGGTCGAAATACAACAGAATGCAATCGATTCCAGACCGTTCTCGTCGGCCAGTTTCATACAATTGGTGTAGCAGTCAGCAAGGAGCCGGCAGTCTTCCTCGGTCGGATATTCCCCGTAGACAATCGGGCCGACGGTGTGTATCACCCATTTTGCGGGCAGATTATATCCGCGCGTTATCTTGGCTTGCCCCGTCGGCTCGTCATGGCCCTGGCGGTGCATGATCGACGCGCACTCTTCCCTGAGCTGCATTCCCGCCGCCGAATGGATGGCGTTGTCGATACACCGGTGGAGTGGAACGAAGCATCCGAGCATCTGTGAATTGGCCGCGTTCACTATCGCGTCGACCTGAAGCCGGGTGATATCGCCCTGCCAGAGCCGCAGACGCGGATAGACAGGCGACGTGGGAATCGAGGGGAGCATCACGACGCCCTTCTCTCGTCGCTGTTCCGATAGCTCGTCGTCCTGAATGTGCATCATCTCATCCGACAGCGGAGAGGGCATCCTGACATTCATCAGCGCACGGAGAAGGTCTCTTTTCTCAGCTATCGAAGCGGGTATGGGAATATGTGAATACTCAGAACGCTCCTTGAGAAGCGCCCTGAGTAAAGTATCGAGCTTTTCTGATTCAGAAGTCATAATGGACGAGCGTCGGAGGTGTGGTGCGGAGGTCGAAATAGTCGGCCGATTCTGCCGGCAGACGGAGGTAGACCAGATCTTTATATGTCTTGTAAAGGTGGGGAAGAACGGGATTGGTATCGAAAATCTCGCGTTGGACTTCGTCGGGTATATCGAAATCGATTGTTCCGTTGATGCGTGCGAACTCGGCCCCCTTCAGGTCAAGGATTGCAACATTCGGATTAACCTTCAGTTGTGCGTACACGTCCTTGTGAGGTGATGTCGCGAAATAGATTGAGTTGGTGCCCTCGTCAATTTTCATGATCTGGAAAATACGGACGTGGGGTTTACCGTCAACGGCCGTCGCAAATGCGACCTCCTTGTTCTTGTGGAAAACAGTCAAGAGTTTCTCGTCCATGGCTCAATTTATTAATATCCGATAGT
>CAYVXC010000111.1:4516-6758 GCA_964454925.1 uncultured Bacteroides sp. | reverse complement strand
CTGATGGAAGATTTCATGTCGCTGTTTGAAGTTGTCGACCGTCCGCTCGCCGTCAGAAGTTCGAGTCTTTTGGAAGATTCCCACTATCAGCCGTTTGCAGGAATATATTCGACCTATATGATTCCGCGCGTCGAAGACAGATATAAAATGCTCGACATGCTTTGTGACGCAATTAAGGGTGTTTATGCTTCGGTGTTCTATAGCGCTTCAAAAGCCTATATGAATGCGACTAGCAATGTCATCGACCAGGAAAAAATGGCTGTCATAATTCAGGAAGTCGTCGGCGACTATCACAAGGATGTCTACTTCCCCTCTTTCTCCGGAGTTGGAAGATCGCTGAACTATTACCCGCTTAACAATGAGAAGACCGAGGATGGAATCGCACAGGTCGCCATCGGTTTAGGTAAATATATTGTCGACGGCGGAATGGCACTCAGGTTCTCTCCACGCCATCCCAAAGCGATTCTCCAGACTTCGACTCTTGACCTTGCGCTCCGTGACACCCAGACAAAAATGGATGTCCTGTCACTGAACGGAAACGGAAGCGAATACTTTGGCGTCGATGATAGTCTGAATATCAAGACTGTAAATGTTCAGGATTTTGCGGGCGATCCGGCTCTGAATTACATGGTATCGACCTACAACGCCATGAATGATATGCTGGTTGACAACAATATCGGCATGGGGCGACGTGTAGTGACTTTCGCAAACATCCTGCGTGACAACATCTTCCCTCTTGCGCCGGCCATCGAGTTTATGCTGACAACCGGACAGAACGAAATGGACCGCCCGATAGAAATTGAATTTGCAGGGCAGCTTGAACCGGGAATAACGAGCACGTCGGCTAACAAAGGGCATATATACTGGCTCCAGATCAGGCCTATTATTGATAAAAAGGACATGGTCGAAGACTCTATGCTCGAAGCCGATGACAAAGACCTGATTCTGAAGAGCAACACTGCTCTCGGACACGGCTCGATTGATACGATCAAGACAATCGTTTATGTGAAACCCGACAAATTCGATTCATCCCTGAACGTCAGGATTGCTGAAGAAATCACTGAAATTAACCGTCAGTTTGTTGAAAAAGGCGAGAATTACATTCTCATCGGTCCCGGACGTTGGGGATCAAGCGACCATGCACTCGGAATCCCGGTAAAATGGTCTAACATTGCCAATGCGAGACTAATCGTCGAATCCTCTCTTTCAAATTACCGCGTCGAACCAAGCCAGGGTACCCATTTCTTCCAGAACCTGACCTCGTTTGGTGTAGGATATTTTACAATAAACCCGTTTTCCTCAGACGGCATTTACGATTCTGACTATCTTGACCGCCACCCGGCTGTTATGGAAACCGAGCATGTCAGAGTCGTTACGTTCGACGAACCGTTGAAAATTGGCATCGACGGTGCAAAAAGTGTCGGTGTCGTATTAAAACCGGGTGTCAAGCTTCGGACTCCCGACCAAATGTTTGAAACTGAATAAATAAATCCTCCGGCTTTTGCCGATTACAATATATAAGCAAGATGTTCAATAAAATAAAAAGAGCTTTCGGATTTTCCGACCCCGAAGACGACGAACTGATCAGCGACGATCCCGACATCATCAGTTCTTCGTCTGAAACGGAACTCACTGTCAGAGAATCTGAAAACCTCCCCGACCGAATAGAAGACCTTGATCTTACCTCTCAAAAGATATTTGAACACGTCGTTGACGAGTTCAACAAAGCCTTGCCCTCATTCCTCCGGGACAGTGTTGACCCTGACAAACAACAAAAATTTCTATTCGACACGCTCAACAGCGATATAAAAGCTCATTTTCAGAATCTTGAAAAACAGATGATGTCAAGACTCGAGGAAAAATGGCATTCCGAACGCGAGAGATTGCAGACCGACCTCAAACAACTTGAGCAGACTGCTAAAGACATAGAATCAAAGCGTGCAAGTATCAAGGAAAAGCAGTTGAGTGCTGAACGACAGCGTCGCGCGCTCAGCGACCGGGTAAGAGACCTCGAGAAACAGATAATGACCTTAGAGGCTGAAAAAGAGCAATATGAGCTTGAAACTAAAAGTCTTGTCAATAAGGTAAAAGTTTCTCAAGTCTATGAAAAGGACCTTGAGGCTATGCGCGAGCAAGTTACCTATCTTCAGTCCGAAGTCGATAAGTATAAGAACGCTTCTTCGGGTGAATCTCAGGCCACCGTTTCTCAAATCGATCAGGAAACCCAAAAAGAACTCGAAAG
>CAYVXC010000111.1:0-4416 GCA_964454925.1 uncultured Bacteroides sp. | reverse complement strand
CTTAAAATGACAAAAGAAAAATCACCTAAAGCTCCCGGATCGACGAACCCGGGATTTGACGATGATATTCTAAACGGAACCGAATGGGCCATTACATCTCCCGTGAGACGTCCGCGGAAAACGTCCCAGACCAAGAAAGACCGCGGCGACGAGGGTGAACTCAGTCTTTGGTAAATCAATTACATACGAAACCACACATCAGATATGAATCTGTCAAGGAACATTAGATATATTTTTTCAGGAATCTGTTTTTCAGCCTTTCTTTTCTCAGGAAATGCAGCTACTACTAATAATCTCGTCACTGAAATTCAGCCCTATACGATTTCTAATCTCAAATCGCCTAAGACATTCCACTATTTTGACGCCACGAGTTACACCCAGTTGAGTGACAATGGACGGACGATTGATAAATATGATATTAAAAGCGGGAATAAGATCGAAACGATCTTTGACCTCTCGACTGCCCGTGAAACCGTGTTGAACAGCATCGAAGGCTATCGTTTTTCGCCCGATAAAACCAAAATACTTGTCTGGACCAACTCTAAATCAATCTACCGTCGGTCCTCGACTGCAAACTATTACGTTTACGAAATCAGGTCTCGCCTCCTCCGGCCGCTATCGCCCGACATGGCCGACACCCGCGATCCGGTGTTCTCTTACGACGGACGAATGGTCGCATTCGTTTACGAAAACAATATCTATATCAAGAAGATAGACTTCAATTCTGTAGTACAGGTCACCAAAGACGGCGAACAAGGTAAAATCATTAACGGAGCCGTTGACTGGACCTATGAAGAAGAGTTCACGATGACTTCAGCAATGGCGTTCGCTCCCGACAATTCTACTCTTTGCTTTGTAAAGTCAAACGAAACCGATGTCCCGTCATATTCACTGACTCTATATAAAGGAACTTGCGACCCGAAGCCTGAATATGCGCTTTATCCCGGCCGCTTCACCTATAAATATCCCGTTGCCGGTGAGCCGAATTCAAAAGTATCGGTTCATTCATACGAAATCGATACCCGAAAAACAAAAGATCTTACCGTCCCCGACTCCAGGGTCGAATACATTCCAAGAATAAATTTCGGAGACACTGGCGATTGCCTGCTCGTTTCAACACTCAACCGCGATCAGAACCATTTCGAAATTTACAGCATCAATCCCAAAACCGGGGTCTCAAAATCTGTTTATGCCGAGGACTCCAAAGCCTGGATCACGCCGGAGACATACGAGAATATGAAGATTGAGAAAGACGGATTCGTCGTTCTGTCAAGTAAATCGGGGCACGCCAGATTATACAAATATTCTTTTGCCGGCAGTCTGGTGAAAACCTTGACTCCTGACACTTATGACGCCCTCGACTACTACGGGACCGACGTCGCCGGAGCGACCTACTACCAGGCAGCCGCACCGACTCCGATTGACCGCACAGTATATAAAGTCGACGCAAAAGGAATTGTCTCAGCGGTGTCACCTGCGTCGGGAAGCTCTCGCGCTATTTTCGCCCCGGGATGTGGCTACGCTATGATGGTTACCTCCGATGTCAATACACCGCCTTGTTACTCGATCGTTGATTCAAAAGGGCAGACACTGAGAGTTCTCGAAAAGAACGATCAGGCCCTCACAAAGAAGAACGACGGTACAACTAAGGAATTCCTGAAAGTTCCGGGTGCATCCGGCGAAGAACTTAATGCCTATCTGATCAAGCCCCGCGACTTCGACAGCTCTCGTCAATATCCCGTTGTCATGTACCAATACAGCGGTCCGGGTTCTCAAACCGTCGTCAACGAGTGGCACCACGACTGGCAGAACTACTTCGCTTCAAAGGGTTATCTCGTTTTCTGTGTCGACGGTCGCGGTACCGGCGGACGCGGAACGGCGTTCATGTTCCCGGTTTACAGGAATCTCGGCCAGCTTGAAACCCAGGACCAGATTGCGGCCGCCCGTTGGCTTGCCCGTCAGAATTGGGTCGATCCCGCGAGAATCGGAATGCACGGATGGAGTTACGGCGGCTACGAGACACTGATGTGTCTCTCGTTCACCGACAATCCGTTCAAAGCCGGGGTAGCTGTTGCTCCCGTGACCGACTGGCGTTTCTATGACACCGTCTACGCCGAGCGCTACATGCTCACTCCTCAGCAGAATGACGAAGGCTATAATATGTCCGCACCCCTCAAACGGGCGAACCGGATGAATAAGGAACTTCTCATCATGGCCGGAACAGCCGACGACAACGTCCACCCCGAAAACACCCTCGAATATGCGTCAGCCCTTCAGTCTGCTGGCTGTCTGTTCGACATGATGATGTTCCCCAACAAAAACCATTCTATATATGGTTGCAATGCGCGTGCAGTCGTGTATGCCAATATGTTTAAATTCTTCAAGAACAATCTTTAACCGGTAGCGAGATGAATCAAATCGAATATTCAACGCCCGGACGCCGAGCGCTATCGCTGATTAGGCGTGAATGGCAGATTTCATTCGGCGCTGTAATCCTTGCCGTCATCTTTTCGCTGTTTGTCTCCCCTATCTGGATACCGATTGTCGATCTGGCGATTGCTATGCTTCTCCTCTATCTTGGATTGAGACCAAATGTAACTCATGGAGAGCCTTGCGGTCGGCTTCTAAAGACTGTCGCATTCGGCATCATGGTCACCGCGTTGATTTCTTTCCTGATCAACATTACATACCGGACATCCTTGATTCACCTGTTCTTTGAACATTCGACTCTGAACGAGTCGATTCCGTTCATCACTTCTCTGATCATTTTTCCGGTGATTTCCCTCCTTTCCATCATCAGCGGAACACGATTCTTTTCCGACAGGCATCTCGCCGACTGTCATCTCCGGAACGAATATAATCCCGATCAGCCCCTATTCAGCTCGATCATTCATAGCGTCTATCGCAAAATCCTGAATTGCATGGGCTTGGTAACCGGGGCTATAACCGTCATTGATTGGACTTATTACATACTGTTTTACAGAAACGTCAACCTCAATTCTCCCGATAGATTCTTCTTCTTTTTTGTTCCGGCTGCTGTTTTCGTAGGCTCGATTTTCTATGTCAGGAGTAAATTCGGAATGGTTGTCCTTCGAACCGGCAAAGATGCTTTCAGAGCCGCTTCGGGCATAAGGCATCCACATAACAGCACGATTCTCCGCTATCTTGTTGTCAAAGATAACAAACTCCTGCTCGACGTGTCTCCGGAACACATTCAGAACATGAACGTCGATACCCCGGTTAAGATAACTCTTCCACCGGCCTCGGAACCGACTTTAGAGGAAGCGAAAGAAAAATTCAAGGCTTACAGTCACATTCCTTCCGTTTTCATCAAACTTCTCTATCGCTCCGAACAACCCCAGTATAACAACTACGTCTATCACTATCTGGTCAACATTCCTGAGGACGAAGGAATCGGAGATCTCTCGGGCGATTGGACATCGCTCGACTGGATCGACCGATACATGAAAATGGGTGTCGCGGCTTCTGAACTCGCTATTGAAATCCATCGTTTCTATACCATCTCAATGGCTTGGAAAACCTACGACTACGAGGGTCGGCGCCGCTACCCGATAAAGAATTACCGTCCCTCTTTCCGACTCGATGATGCGAAAGACTGGGATGTCGACTACGAAGACAACCATTGGCTTAAGATTGCCCGCAACAACGAGGACAGCCGTCCGCGAGTGCTGCGACTACTTTTCGCGCGCCGTAATAAAAAAGAGGCCTGATCCCTCCTTTCCGTTATGAACAGCCATCCTCTCTTAGTCATTGTCGGGCCGACCGCATCCGGGAAAACCAGACGCGGCGTTGAACTCGCTCGTCTGCTCGACGGCGAAATCATCAGCGGCGATTCGCGACAGATCTATCGGAATATGGACATCGGGACAGGTAAGGATATTGCCGAATACGGCGACATTCCCTACCATCTTATTGACATTGTTCCGGCCGGATATAAGTATAATCTTTTTGAGTATGTAAGAGATTTTCACAAGGCTTATGCCGACATCGTCAGCCGCGGGAAAAGTCCGATTCTTGTCGGTGGAACCGGCTTATATGTTGAAACCGTTCTAAAAGGCATCCGGCTGCCCGAAGTCCCCGAAAATCAGGAACTCCGTGAGAGTCTCAAAGATAAAAGTCTCGCAGAGTTGACCGCCGTTCTTTCGGGGATGAAGACACTCCATAATACTACTGACGTCGACACCGTGAAACGCGCCATCCGTGCCATTGAAATTGAAACTTTCTATAGAAATCACCCCGAGGCCGCTATCGCGGCGACAGCCCCGACCGGTCCTCTCGATGCCGTAATCATCGGAGTCGACATCGACCGTGAGAGCCGTCGTGACCGCATTACCGCTCGCCTCCATCAGCGGTTGGAAGAAGGAATGATTGACGAAGTTCAGGCACTCCTGGATT
>CAYVXC010000110.1:0-6827 GCA_964454925.1 uncultured Bacteroides sp. | reverse complement strand
GACAGGGAATTGGGGATTTTTGATTGTTAAATAATTATAACGAGGCTTGATTTTATGACGGAAGATTATGATATATTCCGCAAAATGCCTAATTTTGCATCGTGTTTTTCATGGTATTAGATTTAAGGTTAAAAGGATTACCCGTCGCGATGACGAGTAATTTTTTTTTGAACTCCTTATGTTAAAAATTGAGTTGCGTGTCTCGTTTTTGTAAACGGGACACGTTTGCTTCTGAAAAATAGCAAGTTGGATAGAGGTAGTTATTTTTTTGAAAAAAAACGACATGGCAGATATGGATTTTTGCCACTTTTTCGTAAATTTGTCGCGTAAAAAACGCGGAGTCCGTCAGCGACTCGGCGCAATGACCAAAAACAAGTAACACAACTACCTGACACGATGGAAAAAATTGACAATCTCGACCGAAAAATCCTTTCAATCATCATGAAAAACGCACGTATCCCGTCGAAGGACGTGGCTCACGTGTGTGGAGTCTCGCGCGCGGCCGTGCACCAGAGGATTCAGCGGCTCATCGATATGAAGGTCATTACCGGGTCGGGCTACAATGTCAACCCTAAATCGCTTGGCTACACGACGTGTACATATATAGGTGTTAATCTCGAACGCGGTGCGATGTATCGCGAAGTCATTCCCGAACTCGAAAAAATCCCTGAAATCGTCGAATGTCACTACACGACCGGGTCGTGGGGCATCATCGTCAAGCTTTATGCCCGCGACAACGAACATCTGATGGAACTGCTCAACAACCGGATTCAGATGATTCCCGGAATCGTCAACACCGAAACTTTCATCTCGCTCGACAACTCGATTCACCGCGTGCTCCCCATCGGACACCAGACCGACGCGGACACCGACGAAGAATAGCCCCGCTACTGACTCTCGACTCTAAACTCTCAACTCCGAACTAACATTAACATACATAACCGAAATGAGCTTTAAATCTATTATCCGCTGTCTGACGGCAGCATGTGCGACCCTCGGTCTGGCCGTACCCTCCCAGGCGGCCGCCCCGACCACCGTGAAACATCCCGACTGGGCCAAGAACGCCGTCATCTACGAAGTCAATACCCGCCAGTTCACTCCCGAAGGGACGTTCAAAGCCATGGGCGCCCACCTCGACCGTCTGAAAGATCTGGGTGTCGACATCCTCTGGTTCATGCCTATCCACCCCATTTCGGAGAAAAACCGCAAAGGGACACTCGGAAGCTACTACGCTGTCCGTGACTACACGGCCGTTAACCCCGAATTCGGAACCCTCGACGATTTCAAAGCCCTCGTCGGCGAAGCCCACAAACGCGGCATGAAGGTGTTGCTCGACTGGGTGCCGAACCACACGGGCTGTGACAACGCCTGGGTGACCGAGCATCCCGAATATTACGCAAAAGACAAGAACGGCCAGATGTTCGGGCCGTTTGACTGGACCGACACTTATAAACTCGATTATAGCAAACCGGCTACACGCGCGGCCATGATCAGTTCGATGTTGTTCTGGCTGATCGAGGCCGACATCGACGGTTTCCGCTGTGACGTGGCGTCGGAGGTTCCCGTCGACTTCTGGAACGAAGCCCGTCCCGTTCTCCAGGCTGCCAAACCCGAACTCTTCATGCTCGCCGAGGCTTCGGTTCCGGCACTTGAGGAACACGCTTTCGACATGGCCTATAACTGGCCGATGAAGGACCTGTTCAGCGCGATCGCCGCTACGTCGGGCCAGTATATGTTCATCGCCCCGGGCACTACGGAGCCCCGCAAGTTCAACTATGCCTGCGCGGCCGACATCGCCACGCTCCACCAGCTTCAGCAGACCCAATATCCCGCCGGAGCCTACATGATGAACATGATCACCAACCACGACCTCAACTCGTGGGAAGGCACCGAATTCGAACGTCTGGGAAGTCTGACACCGGCCTTTGCCGTTCTGTCGTTCACTCTCCCGGGTATGCCGCTTCTCTACACCGGCCAGGAAGTCGGACTTAGCCGCGCATTCGAATTTTTCGAAAAGGACAAGGCTCCCGACTGGAAAGCCAACGATTTCACGGCCTTCTACAAATCGCTGACATCGCTGAAGCACTCGCGCCCCGAGCTTAATATCGGCGACGGACTCCAGGACATGATCGTCTACCGGACCGACAGCCCCGATGTCCTTGTGTTCGAACGCCGCTCGGGCTCTTCGCGCACAATCACCGGCGTCAACCTGGGCAAGAAAGCCGCTAAGGTCGTCTTCACCGGGACAGAGCCCGACATGAAGGGCGCCGTGAACGTTCTGGGCAAGAAAGGCAAAGACGAGAGCGGTGTTCCGGAACGTCTCGATGCCGGCGAATTTTTCGTGTACACGATTAATTGACCCAACGGACGCACGAACCGTGCGTCCCTACAGCACCAACGCGGGGGACGTTTAGAAAAACGTCCCTACAAAATAAAACATAATCCACTCAATTATAAACCCTTAAATCTTTTGAAACGTCCTATGATTATCGGCATTCCCAAAGAAATTAAAAACAACGAGAACCGTGTCGGCGCAACTCCCGCCGGCGTGAAAGAACTTATAGCCCACGGCCACACCGTCTATGTCCAGCACACCGCCGGTGAAGGCTCGGGATTCTCTGACGAAGACTATCAGAAAGCCGGCGCCACCATTCTCCCGACCATCGAGGAGACATACGCCATCGCTGAAATGATCATCAAAGTCAAAGAGCCCATCGAACCCGAATATCCGCTCGTGAAAAAAGGTCAGCTGGTATTCACATACTTCCACTTCGCCAGCGACGAAGCTCTGACACTGGCCATGCTTAAATCGGGCGCTACATGTATCGCCTACGAAACCGTCCGCGACCGCGTCGGCACCCTTCCCCTGCTCATCCCGATGAGTGAAGTAGCCGGCCGTATGTCGGTTCAGGAAGGCGCACGCTTCCTCGAAAAACCCCAGGGTGGCAAAGGTATTCTGCTTGGCGGTGTGCCGGGCGTGAAACCCGCGAAGGTGCTGATCATCGGCGCCGGCGTCGTAGGCCGCAATGCCGCCATGATGGCCGCCGGTCTGGGTGCTGACGTAACTATCACCGACATCTCGCTTCCGACTCTCCGTCACCTCAACGAAGTGATGCCCGCCAACGTCAAGACTCTCTATTCGAGCCGCCACAATATCGAACAGGAACTCCCGACCGTCGACCTCGTCATCGGCTCGGTACTGATTCCCGGAGCAAAAGCTCCGAAGCTCGTGACCGCCGACATGCTCGGTCTGATGCGTCCCGGCACCGTGATGGTCGACGTAGCTATCGACCAGGGCGGATGTTTCGAGACCTCCCACCCGACCAAACACGACGATCCGGTCTATACGGTCGACGGCGTTCTCCACTATGCGGTTGCCAATATCCCCGGAGCCGTTCCCTACACCTCGACTCTCGCGCTGACCAACGCCACTCTGCCCTACGCCCTCCGTCTAGCTGACATGGGCTGGGTTGAAGCCTGCAAACGCGACGCCGGTCTGGCTGACGGCGTGAACATCGTCGACGGTAAGGTGACCTTCAAGGCCGTTGCCGAAGCCTGGAACCTCCCCTACACTCCGCTGGAACTCTAACTAATCGGAGAACTCGGAGTTCTCGGAGTACTCAGAGTTATCTGAGTTCTCAGAAAACGAATAAAACCACCCACCGTGGCCGGTGGGTGGTTTTATTTCAGGGCCTTTTCACCCGCGCTTTATAGGTAATTTCTCCCATGACATACATGCGCTTTATTGCAAATTTCGACACTTTCATACTTGCGCTTTATATAGATTATTATTACCTTTGCATCATCACTCAAACTGATCATTAAAAATGATTTTCAAAAGAAAGATCTATAAACATCTGCTAAATTGGAAATTAACCACCGCAGGCACGAAAGCTTTGCTAATAGAAGGGGCCCGTCGCATCGGAAAGTCCACGATAGCCTATGAGTTTGGTAAAAATGAGTATAAGTCAGTTTTGGTCATCGATTTTAATACAGCCCCGCCAAGCGTGTCAGACGCTTTTGACCATTATCTCAATGACCTTGACACATTCTTTATGATTTTATCAACAGAATATAATGTCAAACTCTATCGCCGTGATTCTCTCATTATCTTTGATGAGATACAACAAAATCCTAAAGCCCGGCAAGCTATCAAATACCTTGTCGCAGATGGAAGATATGACTACATCGAAACCGGTTCTCTTATTTCCATAAAAGAACGAGTGAAGGATATTACACTACCTTCTGAGGAACGTAAGATATCTATGTATCCCATGGACTTCGAAGAATTTGCATGGGCAATGGGAGAGAAAATACTGACGGACTATATTCGCAATTGTTTTGAGAACAAGACCCCACTGGAACAAAGTCTTCATTCAAAAGCAATGTTACTTTTCCGGCAATATTTGATAGTTGGGGGAATGCCAAAACCAGTCTCGTCATATATAGAACACGATTATAGCTTTGAGATAGCTGACAGAGAAAAACGTGATATTCTTGAATTATACCGTAACGATATAATGAAAATAGAATCAAGTTATCGTTCGAATGTGCTCGCAATCTTTGACCAAATACCGACATTCCTGTCGAAATCAGAGAAAAGGGTAATATTAAGTAATATTGAAAAGGGAGCGACTTTTCCAAAATATCACGATACATTTTTTTGGTTAGCAGACTCAATGATTGTCAACCCGTGCTTCAATTGCTCTGATCCGAACATAGGGCTGTCGCTTAATGAGGATCGGACGTTTGTGAAATGCTATATGGGCGATACGGGGTTACTTATCAGTCACACCTTTGATGAAAATGAGATTGCCGAGGAAGGTCTCTACCGTGAACTCCTGCTTGGCAAGCTTTCGATCAATGAGGGGATGTTTTATGAGAATGTTGTATCACAAATGCTTGTAGCAGGCGGACATAAATTGTATTTCTATACCCGCTACAACCCCGAAAAACACCGGAACGACATTGAAATCGATTTTCTGATATCCAATAAGAGTAAAATACGATATAAGATATTTCCGATTGAAGTAAAATCTAAAGACAAATATTCGACGGTATCGCTGACCCGTTTTGAAGAAAGATTCCGGAGTCGCATAGGAGATAGTTATGTCATTCACCCAAAAAACCTTAGAATCGATCAGAATCGAATTTACATGCCGGCCTACATGACCTTTTGTCTGTAATCGGCCACGGTGGGTGGTTTTATTCAATGTTTGGGGCGCGAATGAGTGTTCTTTCAGGAAAAATCGCTAACTTTGTCGGCTAATCCGGGCGTAATGAACGCCTGTAAACACCGATAACAATGTTTGACTTAGTTTGCATATTAATAATGGTGGGGGCGCTGGTTCTCGGCGGCCGTCGAGGTTTTATGGCCCAGACAGGGACTTTCATAGGTATAATCGCAGGGGTGATCGTCTGCCGCGTCTTCGGTGACGAGCTGGCGTCGGCGTTCACATCGCCGACCGACACACCGGGGACCCGGATGCTCCACACGGTTCTGGCCTACGTCGTTCTGTTCGGGGTGTGCTATCTCGGGGGACGCCTGATCGGGTCGGCGCTCCGGGGCACCATCAAGGTGCTCCATCTGGGATGGGCCGACCGCATCGCCGGGGCGGTCCTGAAACTGTGTGAATACCTCCTTATCTTCAGTATTTTATTGAATCTCTGGATCGCGCTGTTCCCAGACACCCAACTCAACTCGAAACGGGCCGGGCTGACCGATTTTGTGGTCGAGTTTGCCCCGGTTGTTCTGGACAGCGAGTTCGCCCAGGAAATAGTGAGCGGGACCGAGAGCCTCAACGCGAGCCTCGAGGAGCTGAAAGCGCGTCAGGAAGGTGCCGAATGGCCTGCGGAGACTGAGATTGAACCCTAAGCTGACCGCCGGTGTTAACTTATCAGACAACATATTATTCATTTGCCACAAATGACTGACTTAAACAACCAGCCGCCAATGGCCGACAGCGATTCGTCACGCGACATCATTGACCGGAACGTCGGCGGTGAATATAAATATGGATTCGTAACCGACATCGATACCGAGGTGATCCGCCGCGGTCTCGACGAGGACATCGTGCGCCTCATCTCGGCCAAGAAAGGCGAGCCCGAGTGGCTGCTCGAGTTCAGGCTGAAAGCGTTCCGCCACTGGAAGACTCTCTCGCCGCCCCACTGGGCCCATCTCGATATTCCTGAAATCGATTTTCAGGCGCTAAGTTACTATGCGGCCCCGAAACCTAAAGAAGACCGGCCGAAATCGCTCGACGAAATCGACCCCGAACTCCTCGACACGTTCAACAAACTCGGGATTCCGCTCGAAGAACAGAAGATGCTCGGGGGGATGGCCGTAGACGCCGTGATGGACTCGGTGTCGGTCAAGACCACCCACCGCGAGAAACTTGCGGAGATGGGCATCATCTTCTGCCCGATCAGCGAGGCCGTCAGAGACTATCCCGACCTGGTGAAGAAGTATCTCGGCAAGGTCGTGCCTTATACCGACAACTTCTATGCGGCCCTCAACTCGGCGGTGTTCAGCGACGGTTCGTTCGTCTATATCCCGAAAGGAGTGCGTTGTCCGATGGAGCTGTCGACCTATTTCAGAATCAACGCGTCGGGAACGGGCCAGTTCGAAAGAACGCTCATCGTGGCCGACGACGATTCGTATGTCAGCTATCTCGAAGGCTGCACGGCGCCGATGCGCGACGAAAACCAGCTCCACGCCGCGATTGTCGAAATCTTGGTCGAGGATCGCGCCGAAGTGAAGTACTCGACGGTCCAGAACTGGTATGCCGGCGACAAGGACGGCCGCGGGGGGATCTACAATTTTGTTA
>CAYVXC010000109.1:0-6853 GCA_964454925.1 uncultured Bacteroides sp. | reverse complement strand
GAGCATTGTTTGAAAATCATATCTTAATATATGGTGATATGAAAAAGTCTTTTATCCTTCCTTTACTGCTTATAGTTTTTTCGCTGTCCGCTATTGGCCGCACAACTTCAACGGCATCAGCGAAGCAGGCTGACGGCGTTTATGAGTCAATCAGTCAAAAATATGCACAAGGCCGAATTTCGGCTGATAGCGTCATAAGCCTGGCGTTATATCATAAAGTCTGGGACCAGGCGTTGGCTGAGAAGTGTCTGAAACTTGTGTCAGCCAACAATCCGAAGGCCAAAATGGAGTTGGGTGTCCTTTATGCGTTTTCACCGGAATTTACAAAGCATGTATCCGAGGGAATCAGACTTCTGGAAAGCTCAGCCAAAGAAGGCTATCGGGATGCGAGCGCCTATCTGGGCCTTTATTATTTCAATCACAATAATTTCAAAAAAGCGAAGGCGTATTTTGACGCGGCTTCTCCGATGAATCAGGGATTTGGTTATACGGCCCTCGGAAGTATGTATCTTCAGGGGAAGGGCGTTCCCGAAGATGTTGCGAAGGCACGCGAGAACTTCAAGCAGGGTGCTCTCCTCGGGTATCCGCGCGGAATGACCCTTTATGGATTCAATATGCGGGCTCCGGCCGCTGGTACTGTCAGCTATCCCGATTCGTTCTTCTGGCTTTACATAGCCGGTGATCTGGGCGAAGATGCGGCGCGGACAACACTTTTCCTTCCCCGTCAAAAAAAGAGTGGCAGTTCCAATTCCGAGAGCAGCCGACAGGCCGAACAGGCACTTCTATGGATTGAGGCAGCCCAGACCGGAAAGAGTCTCAAGAACGAACCGATATATAAAGACGGGTTCCTTCCGAGTCTTAAAGCACGTGAGTCAGCTGCCGAG
Organism: uncultured Bacteroides sp.; assembly: GCA_964454925.1. Classification (GTDB taxonomy): domain Bacteria; phylum Bacteroidota; class Bacteroidia; order Bacteroidales; family Muribaculaceae; genus CAG-873. The sequence goes on along the minus strand of CAYVXC010000109.1, from coordinate 5,969 downwards.
CAAGGCGATGACTGGGCACGCTACTATCTTGGCAGCATGAATTACAACGGCGATTTTCTGAACCAGAACTATGCTCAGGCACTCCGTTATTACATACCGATCGCCAGTAATGCCAAGTTGCCCGCTACGCTGCTCGCGGTTGTGAATGAGCGGTTGGCGCAGATGTACCGCGAAGGTAAAGGTACAAAAGCCGACGTAGCCAAAGCCGACGAATATGCACGTGCCGCGGCCCGATATGGCAGTCTGAGCGCCTACAAGGCAGTCGAAAAAATCAGATAACTCCCCGGTTCAAGTCGGCGATAATCTCGCGGGCGGTGTTGTCGGGTGCAGAGCCGGGCGCGGTCAGGAGGTCGCGGATCTCAGCGTAACCCTCGGTCATGGCCGTCCGTTCGGGGGTGTCGCGGAGGAGCGGCGCGAGGTGTTCGGCGACAAGATCGGGGGTACACTCGTGAAGAAGCTGTTCGGGAATGACTTCGCGGTCGGCGATCAGGTTGGGGAGCGTGACGAAATGCACCTTGAGGATTTTCGACATGATTTTATAGGCCAGGCGTGAACCGTTGGAGCGGTAACAAGCAACCTGAGGCACGCCGACGAGAGCAGTCTCGAGAGTGGCCGTACCCGAAGTGACGAGGGCTGCGCGGCTATGAGCGAGCAGAGCCGGGGTGCCGTCTGTGACGACGGGCAGGTCGGTGATGTCGCGGTAGACAGACAGGTCTACCGACGGCGCGCCGGCAATGACTCCGCGGTACTGGGGAAAACGTTCGATGACAGCGGTCATGACGCGCAGGTTTGAACGGATTTCGCCCACGCGGCTGCCGGGGAGCAGGGCAACGATCGGACGGTCGCGGAGACGGTGTTCACGGAGGTATTCGCCACGCGGAGGCACCGCTGCAAGCGCCCGGTCAATCTCCTCGACCGAAGGATTGCCGACGAAGGTGACGTCCCAATCGTGGCGGTCGTGAAAATAGGGAACTTCGAAGGGAAATATGACGAACAGCCGCCTTACCAGCCGTTTCATTGTTTTGACGCGACCTTCTTTCCATGCCCAGACTTTTGGTGAGACATAGTAGTAGACCGGGATTCCCGCCCGGCGGGCAGTCTTGGCCACTTTCAGATTAAAACTCGGATAGTCGATGAGAATCAATGCGTCGGGCTTCGCGTCGGTCAGAGCGCGCCGGGCGGTCTTGAGATTGCGGACGACGTCGGGCAGATGGCGCGCGACGTCGGCGAATCCCATGTAGGCCATGTCGCGCATGTGGATGACGGGAGCGTGGCCTGCTTCAGCAGCCATGAGATCGCCGCCGAGAAATGTAAATCGTGCCTCGGGATCGTGTTGACGGAGAGAGACCATGAGGCGCGAGGCGTGGAGATCGCCGGAGGCTTCGCCGGCAATTAGAAAATAGTGCATAATCTTAGCGTCGCGATTTGAAGAATTCTTTCATGAGGGCGGCCGATTCGTCAGCCATGACACCGGTAGTGACGAGAGTCCGGGGATGGAACGGAGATTTTGCAACCACGGTGGAATAACCGATCCGGGGTTCGGGAGCACCGATCACGAGGCGTCCGATACGAGCCCAGCCGATGGCGCCGGCACACATCGTGCAAGGTTCGACCGTGACATACATGGTGGCTTCATTGAGGAATTTGGAGCCGACGGTGGATGCGGCCGCCGTGATGGCGAGCATTTCGGCATGGGCCGTTACGTCGGTCAGGGCCTCGGTCATGTTGTGGCCCGTTCCGATGACACGGTCGCCGAGGGTGATGACGGCCCCGATCGGAATTTCACCTGCAGCCGCGGCAACCCGTGCTTCGGCGAGAGCCATCGACATGAACCGCCGGTCGCGGAGTCCGGGATCCTCGGTCATGGCAGAAGCTCGATTTTCATGCCCTCGTTGGCGAGGACGGTGTTAGGGAAGATCGCGCGGGCTTCTTCGAGCAGTGGCGTCTCGTCGATGTAGGTCTTGGAGAAATGGCCGATGACAAGTTGGCCGACACCCGCGAGGCGGGCGATTTCGGCCGCTTGAGAGGCTGTTGAATGACCTCGCTGGGCGGCTTTGGCGAGGCAGTCATCGGCATAGGTCGCTTCGTGATAGAGGACGTCGACACCGCGGACCGCATCGGCGACAGCGGGATTGAACGCGGTATCGCTTGCGTAGGCGTAGGATACGGAGGGGTCGGCTTCTGAGGTGAGGACTTCGTTGGGGATTATACGTCCGTCGTCGGTCATAAAGTCGGCACCGGCTTTGATTTCGGGAATCCGGTAATGGGGAATGTTATGGAAGGCGGCCATATCGCCGCGGATATGGCGCAGTTTGGGTTTCTCGTCGAAGCGGTATCCGACACAGTCGATCCGGTGGAAGAGGGGGAAGGCCGTCACAGTAAAGTTTTTGTCATCGAGGACAAGGCCACCGCGCGGGTCGACGATATTATAGCGCAAATCAAACGAAGGGTCGCGGAGGATTGTCCGAAAGACCGTCTGAAGCAGCTCGGCCCCCTGTTCGAAAGTATGGATCGTCACGGTTCCCGATTTCTCGTGGAGCGAGAGGGTAGATATCAACCCGAGAACGCCGAGGAAGTGATCGCCGTGGAGGTGGCTGATGAAGATGTCGGTCAGACGGGAATATTTGAGGCGTTGGCGGCGCATGGACAGTTGGGCGCCTTCGCCGGCATCGACCATCATCAGCCGGTCGCGGTAGTCGATAACCTGACAGGCCGGCAGATGGCGGAGAGAGGGGGTGGCGGCCCCGCATCCGAGTATGTTTATTTCAAAACGGGCCATTTTCGGGAGGTTTGGGGGTGGTAGAGTTTTTTATTTATTTGCGCCACTGGGCGAACATCGGGCGGCGGGAGAGATAGTCGGGGTCGGCTTCGTGGGCGTAAGCTTCACGTTCGAAAGAGATGGCGCGGTAGGCCCGGTGGCCGCGGAAGCCGGAGATTACGAATCTGACGAGCCATTCGGCGAGGTAGAGGATATAAAACGGAAGCACGAGCATTTCGAGTTGTTGGTGCGAGTGGATCCGTTCATGATTGAGAAGCCGCCGGGAGAGCCTGACGCCTTTTCTGACGAAGAGTATTCCGAACAGATTGATTGCCGCGAAGCCGCGGAAGGGAATGAGGTTATTCGGGACAATCAGCATGGAGAAAGCGGCGTTTTATGGAAAGATCAGGCTTTCCGGCGTCCCAGGAACCGGACCAGTTCGCCGATCCAGAGAACGGGCGATGTGGCGACGATGATAATCACCCAATCAATGAGCGGAAGAGCCACGACGCCGAAGAACGGACCGCCGAAGGTGACAATCAGATATTGTCCGACAGCGATAATGACGGCGACCAAAAGAAATCCGCTGCAGCCCTTGAAATGGAAGGCGGAGCGTCCCGACTGGAAGGCGCGGGCATTGAACATGTTCCAGAACTGGAGGAAGACGAATATCGAGAAGAACAGCGAGAGCTCGCGCGGGTTCATGTCGTGGCCCGGTGCCAGAGGAAGTCGGCCGAACTGGGTCAGCGATGTCAGGTCAGTATGGCCGAAGTAATAGAGAAGCCCGAGCAGTACACCGAAGAAGACCAGGCCCGTGATGATAATCGAGCGCCACATCGGACGGTTGATTATGAAGGCCGACCGGCTCCGTGGCTTTTCCTTCATGACGTTGGACGACGGGGGGAGCGACGCCAGCGCGACGGCGGCGAAAGTGTCCATTATCAGGTTGACCCAGAGCATCTGGGTGACGGTCAGGGGCGATTCGGTTCCCATGAAGGCACCGCAGAGTACAATCAGACAGGCGGCCACGTTGACAGTCAGCTGGAAAAGAATGAAACGCTGGATGTTCCGGTAGAGTGAGCGGCCCCACATGACGGCCCGTCCGATCGAGGTGAACGAGTTGTCAACGATCGTGATGTCGCTCGCTTCTTTGGCCACAGAGGTTCCGTCGCCCATCGAAAGGCCGACGTGGGCGGCTTTGAGCGCCGGGGCGTCATTGGTGCCGTCGCCGGTGACGGCCACGACTCCTCCGTTGGCTTGAAGGGCTTCGACGAGACGTTTTTTATCGAGTGGCCGCGCACGGGCGATAATTTTCATGTCGCCGACGCGTTCGCGAAGTTCGGCATCGGTCAGCTCGGCGAAACGATCGCCGGTGATGATGTTCCGGTCGCCGTCGCGGCTGTCGTCCCAAAGACCGATCTGACGGCCGATTTCTTTGGCGGTTCCGGGGGTGTCGCCGGTGACGATCTTGATTTCGATTCCGGCATCGAGAACTTCGCGGACCGCACCGGGAACAGTGGCGCGGACAGGGTCGGAAATAGCCGTGATGGCCAGGAAGGTCAGATTGTCGGCAACCACGCGGTTGTCGGCGATTACAACCGAGCCGGGAGTAACGTCGGCGTAGGCAAAGCCAAGAGTACGCATCGCCTGATTCTGATAGACGAGCAGGGCGGCATCGAGTTCGGAGCGGGTCAGGCCGGCGGTGTTCTTGCAAAGCCCGAAAACGATTTCAGGCGCTCCTTTGACATATAGGATAGTCCGGCCGTCGCGACGACGCACGACGGTTGCCATATATTTTCGCTCGGTCGAGAACGGAAGTTCCTCGACGCGCTCGACGCCGTCGCGGAGAGGCTCGAAGTCGACACCGCGGCTTTTCAGCCAAAGAAGAAGCGCGCCTTCGGTGGGATTGCCGAGAACCGACGGTTTTGCCGGGTCAGCCAGATCGAGACGGGCGGTCGAGTTAACGGCGATGCCTTCCTCGATGACACCCTCTTCGGGGTGGCCGAAGATGTCGAACTTGGCGACGCGCATCTGGTTCTCGGTCAGAGTGCCGGTCTTATCGGTACAGATGACGGTGGTCGCACCCATCGTCTCGCTCGCATGCATCTTGCGGACGAGGTTGTTGGTCTTAAGCATTCGCCTCATCGAGTATGCCAGCGAAAGGGTGATCGCCATCGGCAGGCCCTCGGGAACGGCCACACAGATGATGGCCACCGAAATCATGATTGTATTCAGGAGATATTGAATGAACGAAATCCATTCAAACGGGTTGTTGAAAAAATACATTGCCACACGTCCCACGATGATAAGGAGGGCGACGATGTAGGCAAAGCGGCTGATGAGGACTCCGAGACGTTCGAGCTGTTCATTAAGCGGGGTTTTGACCGAGTTGTCGATTCGCGCGGATTCGAAGACCTTGCCGTTCTCAGTACGGTCTCCGACTTCGGTGACCTCCATTACGCCGTGGCCCTCCATGACTTTTGTGCCGCGAAGCACATGATTTGACGGGAAAGTCGCCTCTTTGTCAAACCGCTCGGGATCGGTTGTCTTCGAGGCCAGGGGCTCACCTGTCAGGGACGATTCGTCGACGCTTAGATTGACGGCTTCAATCAGTGTTCCGTCGGCCGGGACTTCGTCTCCGGTATTAAGGACAACAATGTCGCCGACGACAATGTCGCGCCGGGGGACTTGGGTGGCGTTCCCGTTTCGGACAACCTGGACCGGCTCATCATCGTTGACGGTGTTCAGAAGATTGAATTCCTTCTCGGCTTTCTGTTCGAAGTAGAACGACAGACCGGTTGCCAGAATGACGGCCATAAAGATACCTGCCGGCTCAAAAAAGACAGCCGGACCCTGGCCGAGACCGAAATACTCATAGCACGAGATTCCGATGGAGAAAGCACCGGCAACCAACAGTATGATTATCAGCGGTTCCTTGAACTTGGCGGCTAACTGGCGCCAGACCGATTCTTTTGTAGCGGGAGTGAGGACATTGACACCGTGTTTCTCGCGGCTCGCGATTACTTCCGCGTCAGAGAGACCGGTGAAATGAGGCTTATTTTCCATAAAACATAGTTTTTTCTCAAAACACTACAAAGTTACGAAAAGTTTCGCTACAAATCCCCGTCAGCGTATCTTAATCTTAATTAGCATTTCAATTCACGTTCCTCCACATTTGATGTTCCTCACATTCCGAGTATTGATTTATAGC
>CAYVXC010000108.1:0-6922 GCA_964454925.1 uncultured Bacteroides sp. | reverse complement strand
GACTGGTATTTGGTATCAGCGAGAAGACCGTGGAGAGCGTGTCCGAATTCGTGGAGGAAAGTTTCAACTTCGTAAGGAGTCAGAAGCGAAGGAGCATCGGCAGTCGGTTTGGTAAAATTCATTACAATTGTCACCACAGGACGTGAATTTTCGCCTTCATCGGTTTTGAACTGATCTTTAAACGATGTCATCCATGCACCGGGACGTTTCGAGGCTCGAGGGAAAAAGTCAGTATAAATGACGCCGATAAAATTACCTTCCGCGTCATTAACATCGTAGGCCTTTACATCGGGATGATAGACTTCGATGTTGGGATTTTCCTTGAATTGGAGACCATAGAGTTTGGTGGCGAGACCAAATACACCATTGACCGTGTTGTTAAGCTCGAAATAGGGGCGGAGTGCTTCTTCGTCAAAAGAATATTTAGCGGCTTTGTGCTTGTTCGAGTAGTAGCTGTAATCCCAGGGATTAAGGGTAACAGGGCGTCCTTCGAGTTCAGAAGCAAATTTGGTCAGTTCGGCCATTTCAGCCTGCATAGCCGGCTTGTAGGCTTCTTTAAGCTTATCGAGAAGACCATAGACATTGGCGGGGGTCTTCGCCATCGTGTTGGTCAGCGAATGTTCGGCGTATGTATTCTTGCCGAGAAGATTGGCAATCTGACGGCGGACATCGGTGATCTCGGTGATGAGTTCAAGGTTGTTGTATTCGCCTTTCATGTTTCGTCCGTTGTAAAGACGATACATTTTTTCGCGCAGGTCAGGGCGGTTGCTATATTTCATGAATGCCATGTAGACGGGCTGAGCAAGAGTGAACAGATATTCACCATCGTGTCCATCTTCCTTGGCAGCGAGAGCCGCAGCGTCGATCGAGCTCTGAGGAAGACCACCCAGATCGTCTTTGGTAAGATAGATTTTATAGGTATTGACTTCTTTGAGCACGTTCTGACCGAATCGGGTTGTCAGTTCAGACAGACGCGAAGTCAATTTCTTGTATTCCTCGCGTTTTTCGCCTTCGAGATTTGCGCCCGAGTTAGCAAACGAGTCATAGGTTTTCTGAAGCAACATCGAGTCTTCGGGGGTGAGATTGAAGAGATGACGGTCATCATAAACCTGTTTGACACGTTTCCAAAGCTCCTCGTTCAAAATAATAGAAGTCGAATAATCGCTAAGTTTCGCGCCAATCTCAATCGACTGACCCATCATTTCATCATCAGCATTGGCCGACAAAAGCGGATAGAACACGTTGAGGACCCGGTTCAAGTCTTCACCGGCTTTTTCGAGAGGAACAATCGTATTTTCAAAATCAGGACGGGCACGATTCATGGTGATAGCCTTGATTTCCTGATTGGCCAGATCGATGCCGCGGTCAACCGCCGGCATCCAGTGTGAATTGTTTATCGACGAGAACGGAGGGGTGGCATGCTCGGTTTTAAACGGTTCGAAGAAAGGATTTTCGGCCGTTTTCTTAGCTTCGACATTGGTGGTCATAGTGGCAGATGTGATAAGCAGCCCCGAGGCTACAGTTGTCTTGATTTTTTTCTTGAGATTCATCGGGGAGGTTGTTTTGTTTATAATGTTTCCTGGATGTCGTCCTTCCTCATAAACCGGAAGACGAACATTCTACTATGCAAAGTTACGAAAATTAGCTAACTACACCAAATTAATTTAGGCATCGCTTGGCAAGGTTTAACCCATTTTATAGAATAGGGCCGAGGGAGTATGGAGAAGTTTTTGTAATTTTGTAACTCAAAACCATATTTGTCCCACAGACCTCTTGACTATGAAGATTCTTGTTACCGGAGCAACCGGACAGTTAGGACTCGCTCTTAAACGGGTTCTTGAAGCCGAGATTCCCGGCAAAACAGTTTATTATGACCGTCAGACCCTCGACATTACCGATAGCGGTACTGTCGAAAAAGTGTTTGCGGAAGGCAATTATACTCATGTAATCAACGCGGCAGCCTATACAGCGGTCGATAAAGCGGAAGAGGAAAAGGGACAGTGTACAGCCGTGAATGTCGAAGGGGTCAAGAATCTGGCTAAAGCGGCGGAAGCATCCGGCGCTAAAATGATACATATATCAACAGATTATGTTTTCGATGGTAGCCGCGGGTGTCCCTATACCGAAGCCGACAAGCCAAATCCGCTGTCCCATTATGGTGCATCAAAACGAAAAGGCGAAATGGCACTCGTCGGTCTCATGCCCGAATCAATCATAATCAGGACCGGTTGGCTCTTCTCACCGTTCGGAAAGAATTTTGTCAAAACCATCTTTGAAAAGGCAAAAAAAGGAGACAGTCTGAAAGTTGTCAGCGATCAAATCGGAACCCCGACATCGGCTTTTGATCTTGCCAGAATGATTTATAAAATCATCAGTTCTCCGAAATGGATTCCGGGAACATATCATTTCTCGAACGAGGGAGTCGCTTCGTGGTATGATCTCGCGGTAAGCATCACCGAGATTGCGGGCCTGGATTCTAAAATTAAACCGATTACAACTGTTGACTACCCCGCCCCGGCGTCCCGTCCCGGTTTCTCTGTCCTTGACAAATCACTCATAAAAGCGACCTATTCAGTCTCTATACCCTACTGGCGCGACGCGCTGAAAGAAGTTATCACGATTCTGAATGAAGGCGGTGACTCAAACAACGAATATAATAAACAGACTATATAATTTTTATGGCCACACTCGAAGAAGAAATCGAACGTCGTCGAACGTTTGCGATCATATCCCACCCCGATGCCGGTAAAACTACCCTTACCGAAAAACTTCTGCTTTTTGGTGGTGCAATCTATATCGCCGGGGCTGTTAAATCCAACAAAATCAAAAAGACAGCCACGAGTGACTGGATGGAAATCGAAAAACAGCGCGGAATTTCGGTTGCAACATCAGTAATGGGTTTCAACTACCGCGACTATAAAATCAACATTCTCGATACCCCCGGTCACCAGGATTTCGCGGAAGACACGTATCGGACACTTACGGCCGTTGATTCGGTCATTATTGTAGTCGACGTGGCGAAAGGCGTTGAACAACAGACTCGCAAGCTTATGGAAGTTTGTCGTATGCGAAACACGCCTGTGATTATCTTCGTCAACAAGCTTGACCGCGAAGGACGTGACCCCTTCGAAATACTCGACGAACTGGAAGCCGAACTTAAAATCAGTGTCCGACCGCTTTCATGGCCCATCAACATAGGTGCAAAATTCAAGGGCGTTTACAACATCTATGAGCACTCACTCGATCTTTTTACGCCGAATAAACAAACTGTCAGTGAACGAGTTGAAATCGATGATATCAATGATCCGCGTATTGACGAGGCCGTTGGCGAAACCGATGCGGCAAAACTGCGCGAGGACCTCGAACTGATTGAAGGGGTCTATCCCGAATTTAACAAAGAGGAATATCTGGCCGGACGGGTCGCACCAGTCTTTTTCGGATCAGCCCTGAACACTTTCGGTGTAAAAGAACTTCTCGACTGCTTCTGTGAAATCGCCCCCGCTCCGCGCCCTGTTGCCACGGAAGAGAGGACTGTCAATCCGTCGGAACCGGGCTTCAGCGGCTTCGTTTTCAAAATCCACGCCAACATGGACCCTAATCACCGTTCGTGTATAGCGTTTGTAAAAATCTGTTCAGGTAAATTTGAGCGTAACGCGAACTACCGTCATATCCGTCTTGACAAAATGCTTAAATTTTCCGCACCGACAGCATTTATGGCACAGAAAAAAGCTGTCGTCGACGAGGCTTTCCCGGGAGACATTGTCGGTATTCCCGACACCGGTAATTTTAAGATCGGTGACACCTTGACGTCGGGTGAGACACTTCACTTCAAAGGACTCCCGTCGTTCTCGCCTGAGATGTTCAAATATATTGAAAATACTGACCCGATGAAGGCCAAACAGCTTGACAAAGGTATCCGCCAGCTGATGGACGAAGGTGTTGCACAGCTTTTTGTCAACCAATTCAATGGCCGGAAGATCATCGGAACTGTCGGACAGCTTCAATTCGAAGTTATCCAATATCGCCTTCTCCACGAATATGGCGCCCAATGTCGCTGGGAACCGATTTCACTCTATAAAGCTTGCTGGATAGAGAGTGACGATCCGGAAGCACTCGCGGCTTTTAAGAAACGTAAGCATCAATTCATGGCCGTTGACCGTGAAGGACGTGATGTTTTCCTGGCCGATTCCAACTATGTGCTTCAAATGGCACGCAATGATTTTCCGAAAATCCGGTTCCACTTTACGAGCGAATTTTAATGGCCAACAAAAAGAAAAAATATTTTTTCATTGCGGTCTGCATCGTTCTGCTTATCGTCGGAGTCATCGGAGGGTGGCTCTATAAATCGGCATACGCTCAATTTAAAGGAGAAAAAGATGCTGTTGTCCTGATTCCTGAGAATGCTGATAAGGAAACAGTCGAAAACATCCTAACCAAGGAGCTGGGTGATTATGGAGAATCGGTCTACCGGGTATGGTCTCTCCGCGGAGGAAAAATTGAAAAAGCGCCTGGTTATTATATAATCCGGCACGGTGACAAGGCATGGTCGGTGGCGAGCCGGATAATGGTTGGACAATCGTCTACAATTCGCGTCGCTTTTAACTCGATCAGAACAATTAATGATTTTGCCTCGCGGGTTGCAAAGTATTTTCCATGGTCGGAAAATGAATTGATCGATGCCATGAACAAACTGCTGCCCGCTAAAGGTTATAGCCCGGAAACATTTCCGGCGGCGTTTATTCCGGATACTTACGAGTTCTACGGAAATGCGACGCCGACCGAAGTGATTACCAAACTTAGCGACTACACCGATAAATTCTGGAACGCCGAGCGTCGCGGTCAGGCCGAAAAATTGGGCCTGACACCGGCTGAAGTTCACACTGTCGCGTCAATCGTCGAGGAAGAGGCCAACGATCCGGCCGAACGGTCAAGAGTCGCCTCGCTTTATCTGAACCGACTTCGTAAAGGAATGAAACTCCAGGCCGATCCAACGGTCAAATTTGCCATCGGCGATTTCTCGCTGAGAAGAATCACCGGCGATCATCTGAAATTCGAGTCGCCCTATAATACTTATCAGGTTAATGGCCTTCCGCCAGGTCCTATCCGCATTGCTGATGCCAGGACGGTTGATGCTATTCTTCACGCTCCGGAGACGGACTATCTTTACATGTGTGCCGACGAAACTCGCCCTGGTTTCCACAACTTCACAGCCGATTATGACGTTCATCTCGCGAATGCAAGACGATATTGGAAATGGCTGAATGAAAACGGTATTAAATGACGCCGGGATGAAGTTCACTGAGATTACAGACATAACCGATCCCCGCCTCACGGTGTTCACTTCGCTGAATGACCGGCAGTTGCGTTTGGCCATTGACCGTGAGCAAGCCATTCTGATTGCCGAAAGTCCGAAAGTTATCAGAGTTGCTCTTGAACGCGGCTACCGACCGGTTGCTCTTCTCGCTGAACAACGTCACCTTGAAGGCGACGCGGCTGATATAGTCGGCCTACTCGAATCGTCGGTACCGGTTTACACAGGTAGCCGGGAGGTACTTAGTCAACTGACTGGATATACCCTCACGCGCGGTGTCCTGTGCGCTATGGAGCGACCGGTTCAACCCAGTGTAGCCGACATTGTCTGCGAAGCAAGACGGATTGCTGTCATAGACGGCGTTAGCGATACGACCAACATTGGAGCGATTTTCCGTTCGGCGGCCGCTCTCGGTGTTGATGCGATCCTCATGACCCGAACATCGTGTGACCCGTTCAATCGCCGTTCAATTCGAGTGTCAATGGGGTCAGTCTTTATAATACCCTGGACCTGGCTCGACGGACCGATCAGTTCGCTCAAAGACTTTGGATTCAAGACCATGGCAATGGCACTTAAACCGACATCAATTCCGCTCGACTCGCCTTCGCTTGCTGACGAGCCTCGCCTGGCAATTATCCTCGGAACCGAAGGCGACGGACTTTCAGACAATGTTATCTGTCAAGCTGATTACTCGGTTATCATCCCGATGCACAATAAGGTAGATTCACTCAATGTCGCGACGGCTTCAGCCGTTGCATTCTGGCAACTCTGTCCTCGAAAAACATTAACTTATAAATCTATATGACATGAAAGTCTATACTAAAACCGGAGATAAAGGCACGACATCGCTTGTCGGTGGTACCCGGGTTGCGAAAAATGATCCGCGTCTTGAAGCCTACGGCACAATTGACGAATTGAATTCGTGGCTTGGACTCATACTCGCCTACCCTATTGCGGACGTTCAGACAGAACGTTTTCTTACTGTTACTCAACATCGGCTGTTTGACATCGGCGCTGCTTTGGCTACCGAAATAGATTCGAAATGGCAGCCTACCGAAATTACCGATCAAGATTTAGAAGCGGTCGAAGCTGAAATAGACCGGATGGAGAGCATACTCCCGGCGCATAACCATTTTATTCTTCCGGGTGGAACAAAACTGTCGGCCGTGACAAATATCGCACGCACCGTCACACGCCGAGCCGAACGACTGATCATCTCACTTCCAGCCGAAACAGCACCCGGACAGGCACAAATCATCCGATTCGTCAACAGACTGAGCGATTATCTCTTTGTTCTTAGCCGATATTTCAATTTTTTAGCACATCACCGTGAAATTTTCTGGGATAAGGATTGTTCATATTGAAAAATAATGTATCTTTGCACACCTTTTTCACGGGCAACCGCGGAAAGGCCTGAAAAACGAACAATAATCTAAAGAAATATCACTATGTACTGGACACTTGAATTAGCATCAAAACTTGAAGACGCACCTTGGCCCGCAACCAAAGAAGAACTTATTGACTATGCCATGAGATCGGGCGCCCCCCTCGAAGTGATCGAAAACCTCCAGGAAATGGAAGACGAAGGCGAAACCTACGAATCAATCGAAG
>CAYVXC010000107.1:6377-6974 GCA_964454925.1 uncultured Bacteroides sp. | reverse complement strand
CGTTACCGGCGCCGGTAGAACCGTGGGCAATAGCGTCAGCACCGATTTTCTTGGCGTATTCAATCGTGGCGATTGCCTGGAAGATGCGTTCCGAGCTTACTGAGATAGGGTAGGTGCCGTTACGCAGGACATTGCCGGCAATCATGTAGCGGATCGATTTGTCGTAGTAGTCACGGGTAATATCGAGAGCCACATGGGAAGCGGCTCCGAGACGTTTGGCCTTGTCGGCGATGACTGCCAGGTCTTCGTCGGTAAAGCCACCGGTATTAGCTATTGCGGTGTGAACTTCGTAGCCGAGATCTTCAGAAAGATACTTGACGGCAAAAGACGTATCGAGACCCCCCGAAAAGGCGAGGAGAACTTTTTTCTTCTTGTTTTCAGACATTATTTTAGTATGTAAAAAGATTTATTGTAAAGAAAGCTATGACAGGTCAGTGACCGATGCCGAGATGAAGCACCTTATTGAAAATGTTTTTCACTTTCATCAGGTAGGGATTTGGGCGAGCGCTCTCGGGCAGAGGCTGCTCGGGGTCGTACAACATGCCGGTGCAGAGACACCTGCGGCGGTTGTTACGGGTGAGGAGGTCATAGCTTTTA
>CAYVXC010000107.1:0-6367 GCA_964454925.1 uncultured Bacteroides sp. | reverse complement strand
CTTGATGGCGCCGGCAAGGCCAAGATGGCGGTATTCTGGGTCGACAATCAATCCCGAGGTAGCGACGAAATCTCCATGACCCCAGCTCTCAATGTAGCTGAAACCGACCAGTCGGTCGCCGTCGAGCGCCACGACACTTTTTCGCCCCGTCATTTTGGCGGCGATGTATTCGGGCGTACGCTTGGCGATTCCGGTACCGCGCTGAAGCGCCGACTCATAAATCAGTTTTACGATGTACTCGGCGAAATGGGCGTCGGTCGGTTCGGCATACCTGACAGTGATGTCTTTGATGTCCATTTGTTCGTAGAAATGTTACCTTTTGTAATATAAGGATTGCTTGTTAATGAAATGCACGGACTGTCACGGCCTCGTCGGCGAGACAGTCCGCAAAACTTGACAAAGTTACGAAAAAAACCTCAATACTCACTTGTAAATCGCCCTAAAAGCGAGTCGAAGTGATTATTTTTAATCTGAATGGGATCCGGAGGTCCCGAGGTCAGCCGAAAATAAGGAATTCGAGGACATAGACGGCGACTCCGGCGAGATAACCGCCCAGAGCAAGCAGCGAGATGTTCTTGAGGTACCAGCCGAAATTGATTTTTTCGATACCCATGGTGATGACGCCTGCGGCCGAACCGATGATGAGGATGCTGCCACCCACGCCGGCACAGTAACTGAGCAGACCCCAGAAGTGTCCGTCGACAACGAAATCGGCGAAGTAACCCACTGTTCCGGGATCAGCGATAGGATACATACCCATCACACCGGCCACCATCGGGACATTGTCAATAATCGATGACAGAGCGCCGAGAAGGGTATCGATGATGATAATGTTGTGGATTTTGTTGTCGAGGAATAGTGCGAGTTCAGCCAGTACGCCGGTTGCCTGGAGAACGGCAACAGCCATGAGAATTCCGAGGAAGAATAGTACCGACGGCATGTCGACACGCGCGATAACTTTAGGAATACGCAGTTCCTTGGCCTTGGTCAGCATCTTTCCGTTGTAGAAACACTCGGTGAAGGTCCAGAGCGCGCCCAAGACGAAGAGGATGCCGATGAACGGCGGAAGGTGTGTGAGAGATTTGAAGACCGGGACAAACAGGAGGCCTCCGACGCCGAGGTAGAAGATCAGGGCACGGTCACGGTTGGTGATGAAGGGCTGAAGGGGACTGCTGCTCTCTTCAGGGACAGGAAGCAACCCGTTCAAATGACGGCTGATGAACATGATCGGAACGAGCATCGAAACAAGGCTCGGAAGGAGGACATATTTTATAAGCGTCGTTACGGTGACATTGCCTTTCATCCAGAGCATAATCGTGGTGACGTCACCGATCGGAGACCACGCACCGCCGCTGTTGGCCGATAAAACAATGGCCGAAGCATAAAGCCAGCGTTCTTTTTTGTCAGGAACAAACTTACGGAGCAGGGTCAGCATGACGATGGTCGTTGTCAGATTGTCGAGAACCGCCGACATAAAGAATGTGACGATCGACATGATCCACAATAGTTTACGTTTATTGCGTGTGTGGATGCGGTTAGTGATGACTCCGAACCCTCCGTGAACGTCGATGAGCTCGACGATAGTCATTGCGCCGAGGAGAAAGAGAATTGTCTGAGTGATGTCACCCAAATGTTCGATAATGTCGATATTGACGATGTATTCGAGGGCCTGGGTGTGGAGCGGAGCGTCAGCCAAAGATGGATTCTGTGACAGGAACTCACGGAAATGCTCTCCCGAGACGGAGGGGACGATTTCGGTTGCTCCAAAAGCATAGCAGACCCAGAGCACCATTCCGAGCAAAAGCGCTGTAGCGGTCTTGTCGACCTTCAACGGATGCTCAAGAGCGATGGCCAGATATCCGACAATAAATAATACAATGATAATGGTTAGCATGAGGGCGATCGGAATAGATTTTAAGGGTGTATTAGCAATTTCACCTTTCCCGTTTCGCATTTGGGAAATTTCCCGCGAAGTTACAAAATATTTTTGTCAGTAGAAATATTTTCAACGTTAATTAAAGAAAAATTTCCACAATCGTCCTCGCAGCCCTCGGAGTACTCTGAGTACTCCGAGTACTCAGAGATCTCGGAGATCTCCGACCCCCGAAAAAGAAAAACGAATCGCTGGATGCGATTCGTTTTCTTTTGGTGGCGGAGGCTGGACTCGAACCAACGACCTCCGGGTTATGAGCCCGACGAGCTACCACTGCTCTACTCCGCGATTCATTTTGTAGTGCAAAGGTACGGACTTTTTCCGAGACCGCCAAATGTTTTAACACTTTTTTGACTGGCTGAACCGAAATGAGTCTTCGGTATGTGTACGTAACAATCTTATTAATAGTGTTATATCACAAAGCGAGATCCCTGCCGATTACTCTTCAGAGAGCGGTTGTCATAAGGTCGGTTATTCTCGGGTGAAAGCGGTGGGAGCGAAGGCAATCAGCTGGTCGGCGAGGACAATGGCATTGTTTTCAGTTTCGTTGTGGGAGGAGTAGAGTAGTGTGACAGTTGGGTGGGGCTCGAGCGACGCGACGAAGCCGGGCCAGGAGGGATTGACCGCCAGTTCAGCGCGGTAGCGCGACTCAAATTCGCTCCAGTTCGCTTCGGGATTGTCATGGAACCAGTGTCTCAGGTCATCGCTCGGAGCAATTTCTTTGTCCCACACGTCGTAGTGGAACGTCTCATGGGAAAGTCCGCGGGGCCAGAGCCGGTCGATGTAGACACGGAAGCCGTCATCGGCCTCTTCGGGAGAGTATGCACGTTTGAGTTTTAGCGTTGTCATGGTTCAGATCTTTTAGAATTCGACAGAGTCAAAGTAGTCTTCAGAGTATGAACGCCGGCCGCGACATTATGTTTCGCCTTTGTGTAATTATTTTTCTAATATTTTGTGGATTACGAGATTATTCATAACTTTGTACTGACTAATCATTTTTAATTAACCTTGAATTATATGAAGAAATTTTTACTCATTTTTGCCGGCATGGCGCTGGCGGGGTCTTTGTGTGCCTCTGCCCGGACCATTTACGGCTATCAGACATGGCAGCCCGACACGGATGCTCCGAAGCGCGGTCCGATCAAATTTGATCCGTCTGCTCCGGAGAACCTTACCCTTATTGCCGATCAGTCAGGAGAAGGAGTCGTTTATGGCGGTTACTATCTCGACTATCACTGGTTTGGTCAAGTGACCAACAAAGGAACCCAGTCGAGCATCAAAGGTTTTTATGATATCGATCTCACGACCGGAGAACGCAAACTGATTGCGACCGGTGGTTCGAAACTGATCGACATGACATACGACTATGTGACCAAGACTGTCTATGGCATCAAGTCGGGTAACCAGCTTCTCGGAAAACTCAATCCCGCGACCGGAGAAGTGACGAATGTAGCGAAATTCGCCCTCAACGGTTCCGATGTTTATCTGATTGCTATCGCGGCCAACCTCGACGGAACTCTTTATGGTGTCACCACCGACGATAATCTCGTCAAGATCGACCCCGCGAGCGGTGCGCTCACTGTTGTCGGTCCGCTTGGCGTCGATGCCGGCTTTGACCAGACAATGTCGTTTGACCACAACGACGGCAAGCTCTATTGGTACAATAACGGCGATTATATTCTCTACACCATTGATATCACGACCGGTAAGGCGGCTCCCGTGGCCTCGCTTGTCTACGGCGGTCTGCCAACGAGCATGGGCTCGATGATTATTCCTTATATCAATGCCCTTGCCGGTGCTCCCGACCGTGTCACCGATACGTCTGTCAAAGGAGCCGCGACCTCGGCTACCCTGACCTGGACCAGTCCTTCGACTACGGTCCGTGGTGAAAAGCTGACAGAACTCGGCGGTGTGTTGGTTTTCCGTGACGGTGAGCAGGTCGCTGATGTCAAGGATCAGACCATCGGAGGAAACGGAACCTACACCGATACCGGTCTGACAAGTGATAAAGTTTATTCTTACGAACTCGT
Organism: uncultured Bacteroides sp.; assembly: GCA_964454925.1. Classification (GTDB taxonomy): domain Bacteria; phylum Bacteroidota; class Bacteroidia; order Bacteroidales; family Muribaculaceae; genus CAG-873. The sequence continues at coordinate 2,404 of CAYVXC010000107.1, read as the reverse complement.
TCCCTACAATACAGCCGGAAATGGTGGCGCAGACTACTACAAACTCAGCGTTCTTACCGGTGCAGACCGTCCCGGAAAAGTCGGAGACCTGAAAGTTGCCGCCGGTGACGGTTCGGCTATCCTGACATGGTCGGCTCCGACATCGGGGGCCAACAACGGTATGTTTGACGTTTCCGATATCACTGGCTACGAGGTTAAACGCGGGTCCAAAGTTGTTGCTACGGTCGAACCGTCTCAGTTGACATACGAGGACAAAACCTCGTATGGAGTCTACAGCTATTCGGTTGCCGCTGTTTCCAAAGCAGGAAAAGGTGATCCCGTTGTGATCGAGGATGTGATGGTCAAACCCGAAAGCTGGATCATTATGAGCGACGGCGAAGTCCCAGTTGCGCCCGGTAAAGAATATAATTTTTATGATGACGGAGGTCCACAGGCCAACTATACCAACTCGCGCAATCTTACTCTCACCATCGCTCCGTCGACCGATAAAGGTTATGTCAGTGTGGCCTTCGATAAGCTTGATATAGAGAGCTACGACAATCTCGCCGTTTATCAGGGTCGCGGAACCTCCGGTGAACTCGTCGGTAAATTCAACGGAAGCTCGGTTCCCCCGGTACTCAAAAATCTCGACTCTAATGCGGCAGACGGCTGTCTCACGTTTGTGTTCACTTCCGATGTTATGGAGAACTATAGCGGTTGGACTGCCACCGTGCGTTGCCTTGAACTGGCCGACTGTGATCTTGCGGCGACTGCATTTACTGCCGAACCGATCGCCATTGCCGGTGAAAAATCGGTTGCAAAAGTTACTATCGCCAACAAGGGCGTAGCGACTGTCTCGAACTATAAGATCGAACTGCTCGACGGTGTCAATGCGGTTGCGACAGTCGACGGTCCCTCGATCGCTTCGCGCGTTTCGGAGACAGTGGATATTCCTTTTGTTCCCGCATTGGCCGGAAACATGAGCTTATCGGCCCGTCTCGTTGTCGACGGTGATTCGAACGCCGACAACAATGTTACCGGTTCGGTCGACGTCAAGGTACTTCCTGCAGGTTCGGTAATAGCCGAAATTAAGGCCGAAGCCGGCTCTGACCTGTACATCTTGCCCGCCTCTTTCATGGGTGTCGAATCAATCAGCGAAACGATTCTGTATGCTTCTGATCTAGCGGCCGGCAAGGGCTTGGATCTTTCGGTCATTACGTTTACCCTGACTCAGAGCACAGTCGGTTATGAGGCTGTTCCCTTCGCTCTCTGGGTCGGCGAGACCGAGGATAACGATCTGACCGCAGGAACAATCCCTGCCTCGAAACTTACTAAAGTATTCGACGGAAAAATGGATGTTCCGGTCGGAAGCACCGAACAGACTTTCAGCTTCGAAACGCCATACAGCTACAAGGGCGGTAATCTTGTTTACATGCTTCACAAGAAATTCAGCAATGCGAGCAACAGCGGTGTGACCTATCGCGGAAGCTACGGTTATGACAATGCACGACCCAACGTTACCCGCTATGACTCGAATTGGGATCCTGACAGCGATAAGAAAATTGATCCCGAAGCTACATTCGGATACTCGGCTCAGAACATGATTCCCGATGTACGCCTGATATTCAGCTCTAACCAGGGAAGCGCCGATGAAATCACTGTTGCCCCGGTTCAGTCGGTTGTGATCGAAGGTACCACCGTGACCGCGTTAAACGGCGCACGTATCTATGACGGCGCAGGCCGTCTCGCCGCCGTCGTGGAAACCGGAGAATCAGTGACTCTCCCGGCCGGTCTCTATATCATCGCAACGCCCGGCGGCAGCGTGAAAGCCCAACTTAAATAAGTAATAATCATTCCAAACGGTGTCCGTCGGGTTAAATCTCCCTTCGGACGCTGTTTTTATATGTTCGGATAAAGTTTTGGCCTGAAGTGTTGGAGATACGCGGTTAAGTCAGTAACTTTGTCGAAAAATTTATTCTATCATACAACCAATGACTATTACTGTTCCCGGAAAACCCGTCGGGTTGTGCAGCGACCACGCGGGATTTGAGTTGAAAGCCATCATGAAAGGCTATCTTGAAAGTCAGAATATTCCTTTTGTGGATTTTGGAACGACGAGTGAAGACTCGTGCGATTATGCCGATTACGCCCATCCGTGTGCCGAAGCGGTTGAAAAAGGCGACGTCTACCCCGCCATCGCTATGTGTGGTTCGGGCAACGGCATCGCCATGACCCTCAACAAGCATCAGGGTGTACGTGCGGCTCTCTGCTGGGAAGTTGAGCTGGCCAAACTCGCCCGCGAGCACAACGATGCTAATGTCCTTGTTCTGCCGGCGCGCTTCATCGCTCCCGAAAAGGCTCTGTCACTTGTCGAAACATTCCTCAGCACTCCCTTTGAGGGAGGACGTCACGAACGCCGCATAGC
>CAYVXC010000106.1:0-7048 GCA_964454925.1 uncultured Bacteroides sp. | reverse complement strand
AGTCCCGGTCGCTTTCTTTTAGTGGCGAACTCAGAGAACTCAGAGAACTCAGAGATCTCCGAGTTCTCTCAACGCTACTCGATCAACAATTTGGTAATTCTATTTATTTCTTGTATTTTTGCGAATAGTTTAACCAATCAAATTATTATCCATGAAAAGATTCCTTTCTCTTTTGACATTGATTGTAGCTTTTAGCATCAGTATTAGCGCTCAAACAGCGGCTTACTTAGACAATCTTTCGGTTGCATGTGAGTCGGGTGACACCGCCCTCGTAGACGACATCCTGAAACAGTGGGAAGCCAAGGAACCCGACAGTCCCGATATGCTTTGGGGAAAGGCTCAGTTTCTGTATGCTACTGACAGAATTGACAAAGACAGTCTGTTTAGTATGATGTCAAAAGTGGTAGCCCTTGATCCTAAACGACTCGATTTAAAATTGAGACTGCTCGATTCACAGATTAATGAGCTTTCAACTCCCGAGCAGATCACCAAGACTTTTTGTGATGTCAGAAACGAACTTTTCAACGATCCGAGCGGATGGAAAATAAATGGCGATACGCTTACTGAAGACCAGTTTGTACCTCTATTGGCAAGTTTTGCAGGAGACCTCGTTGAAACGATAAATGCAAATAGTTCAATTGATATTGCCAAGCAATTTGTTGACCGACTTCAAAAAACAGGTGTTGAAGACCGAATTGTACAGGAAGCAAAAGTTGTGCTGGCTCAGTATTATTCTATTCTGAAGATGTATAATGAAGCGATCGTTGTGCTGAAAGAACTGCTTGAAAGCAATTCAGATATCAATAAATCGGCGCTGCTCTTCAATATCGCGCTCTATTACTCCTATCTCGACAATAAGAAAGAAGCGCTCAAGTATGCTAAACTGGCGGAGAAAGCCGGTGACGATAAGAACGCTCCGCGATTGATCCGGGATCTCGACACGCCCGAGCAACAGGCCCGTTACTACGACTTCGTCTTTCAGCTCCTTCCACGACTGCTTTCCGAGATGCCGGTGTCGGATAAAACCTGGGAAATGTTGATGGATCCGAATTATGTTGTCAGGATCTTTAAACGCAATCATTACAACATCAACAAAGACCTCTCGAATGTCAAGGCCGAGGCTGTTCCGTCTGATTCAGGTGAGATTATTGTCTGGACTATGCCCGAGCCTGAGGAAATGACTGAACCCAAGTATATCGCGATTGTTCCCGACGGTGACCATTATCGGATGTTTACTCTTGAAAAAACATTCGATTTCGAGGGTAAATTTAAAGGTGACCCCTATTTTGCCGGTGGCGCCAACTTTAAGGCCGGCGACAGAATGGCCTCGCATTTCAGTTTCGGTGAGTATGTCGACGGGAAAACATGTACTCCCGAACAGTTCGTCAAACTGATCGGGAGTTACCTGAAAAAATAGTCTTGCGGGTTTTTAAGGGCGCTTGGTGATGTAGCGCATCGTGGCCCATGCGGTAACGAAGTAAGCCGCTGTCAGTCCCCAGAGCCAGTAGTAGTCGTATGACGATTGAGCGAGTGTCGCATCGTTGGAATTGATTCTGATGAATCCTTCGACACCCCAGGTCGAGGGTATCAGGCCGCCGATCACCTGCCAGAAATCAGGCATTGCGTAGGTCGGCCAAGTCAGACCACTCAGGAAAAGGAAGATTACCGAAGTGAACACGACCACCATGAACGAGCTTTCGCGGTCCTTGACGATCCAGCTGAGCGTGAGCCCCAAGAAAGATGCAGCAAGGAACATCGGGAGAATGAACGGCAGATATTCGGTTGCGCTGCCCACATGAGGCAGATTGAAGATTTCGGGAACATAGTGGAGACAGAAAATTGTCGCCGGGATGAAGAAAATCGTATATGCGAGCGTCTTCCCGATGACCGTCGTCCAGGCGGGCGCCCAGTTGATCATCTTCGGGTCGATTCCTCCGTTCCGGCGCCGGCGTTCGCGCGATGTCCCCGTGATCATTACGATTCCGAGAATCAGCGACTGCTGGAGAATGATGACAAGAATACCAGGCATTACGAACGATGCAAAGCCTTGAACCGGGTCGCCGACTGTGTAGCTTTCGTTCGAGATCGGCATTCCCCCTCCTACACCCGCCATATCGGCCAGTTCGCCGAGCATGGCGGTTTTTTCAGCCGTGATCTGACTGATGGTGTTCATCTGGACATCGGTCAGACCGAACGAATATGTGCGGTAACGGAGCAGCAGGTTCATGTTGGCATAGAAGGTCACCGTCGCACGCTCCCCGCGGCCGATTTTCTTGGCATAGTCGGCCGGAATTTCAAGGATTCCGAACACCTTCTGTTCGGCCACGAGCCGTTTGGCTTCGTCGACCGACGTTGCATAGTCATAGACCTCCATGTCGGGACTGGCGTTGATTTCGCGGGCCAGTTCGCGCGACTCGGCTGTGCGCGAGTGGTCGATGACCGCCACGGGGAGATTCTCCGTCACCTCGGGGTTATAGATCAGAGTATAGATGACGGGGTAGGCGAGCGGAAGGGCGATAAAGAACGTCAGAACTCCCTTGTCGGCAAGTATGACGCGCCATTCGTTGGCAAAAACCGCCGCTAGCGCTTTCAGTCGGAAATATATTGCGTTTAGAAATTTCATCGTCTTATCAGGGAATATAGACCGGACGGCGGCACATCTGTTTCAGGCGCCATAAGAAAAGCATTCCTGCCGGGATGAACGCCACGAGGGCGATCAGATAGTCGCGGACATAGAAAACGTCGAAGCCGTTGAGGGCCGTGTTGAGATAGATGAGGAACATATAGCGGACGGGCATCATATAGCTGAAGATCGCTATCGGACCATACATGTTTTCAACCGGGAAAGAGAAGCCGGTGAACGAGAACGCGAGCATCCCAAGCAGGGCGGCGCATGAAAGCGCGATGCGGGGATTGGGAAGAAGCGACGCGAAGAACAGTCCGAACGCCTGACACGCGAGAACAAACAGAGGCATCACGCCGAACATCACCGTTGCCGATCCGTTCATCGGATAACCGAGCCACGTGAACATGATCGCCTCGATTGCCCAGCCGACGAGCGTGAAAAGAACCGTCTGGGGCATCAGCTTGCCCGTCACGGCCACGAACATCGAGCCTCCGGCCGTGTCGAGCCAGCGACGGGAGGTGTAGTTCTTGATTTCGGTCGTGATGGAGAAGATGGTTACCAGGAATATCATCAGTTCGAGGACACCCATCGTGAACGATGGACCAAGATAGTAGGCATAGTTTGTCCACGGGTTGTTGATCGGATTGATGTTCACGGCTACCGGCTGCACCAGGTTCGAAACCAGGTCGTCGGTCGCGCCCATACTCGTTCCCATATCGCGGATGATCGCGGCCGCCGAAGCCACGGCGATTGTCTTGAAACCTTTGTAAGTAAACGTGCCGGGAACGAAATAGGTCATGTTCGTGACATACGAGATAGTCGGGCGTCGGCCGGCTATAGCGTCGGTCTCGAAGTTCGTCGGAATGACGTAGAAACCGAATATATCGCCCTGGCGAAGCGCGTTCATGGCCTTGTCATAGCTCTCGGCGCGCATCGTCACATCAATAAGTTGCTGGGCATTGAGCGAGCGGGTCATCGCACGCGACATCTCCGAGTGGTCGAGGTCGACAACGGCGGTTGGAACCTTCTGGGGCACACCGATACCCAGCACCGAGCCGAAGAACAAGGTGCACAGCACAGGCACGACGACTATGGCCGCCAGATAGGTCTTTCGGGTGGCAAGCCGCGTGATTCCGCGTTTTATCGAAGCTAACAGTACAGACATCGTTAATATTTACTATTGACTCTACTCTCTACACTCTTTACTCTCCACTCTCCGCTACTTGCATATCGCACTCATGCCGGGACGGAGACCGGACGCAGAAGCATCGTCGACCGGACGGGCTTTCACCTCGAAGGTTCGCGAGTCGTACGACCCGGTCGATTTGGTCGCGCGCCAGGTTGCGTAGGAACCCATGTCGCGGACATAGTAGACTTTGAGTTTGATTTCCTTTTCCTTCATTGCTGGAAGCATCACCGTCAGTTCCTGGCCCACTTCGAAATCGGGCAGCATTTCCTCGCGGACGTTGAAGACGACGTGGCGCTCTTTCTTCAGGATATTCATGATCGGCGCACCCAGGCTCACGAGTTCGCCGACTTCGGGAAATACCTGGTCGATCGTTCCGTCACACGGAGCGACAAGATAGCTGTCCTCGAGCAGAGCCTCGACCTGGGCAACCTGTCCGCCGGCGGCGGTCACCATCGCTCCGGCTGATTCCTTGTCCTCTTTCTGCGCGCCCGACTTGGCAAGCTCATACTGCGAGCGGGCCGCGTTGCGTCCGGCTACAGCCGCGTCATAGGCGGCCTTCGCTTCGTCGCGCTTCTGCTCGCTGATCACGCCCTGGCTGTAGAGCGATTCCATGCGGTCATACGTTTTCTTGGTGATCGTCACCGCCGCATCGGCCTGACTGACCAGGCTCGCAGCCGCGTTGATGATCTGGGTGCGTGTACCCGCGTCGACTTTTTTGTCCTGGAGACGGGCCACGTCTTCCATCGCGCGCGCCGAAGTCATCTGGGCATCGACAAACGACGAATGGATATGAACCAGAGTATCCCCGGCGTGGACGGTGTCACCGGCCTCGACATAGAGGTCGACCACCCGACCCGGAAGTTTGCCCGACACGCGGACAGTCGTGCCTTCAACCTGGCCTTCGATAATATCGGCCGGACGGTTCAGACAGAGAAAACCGATAACGGCCACGGCGGCTACCACCACGACCACAACCGCCATGGTGATAAGTAATGTCTTCGATGCGCGGGCTTCCTCGTTGGGAGTCGGAGCACCGGCTTTTGAATCGTTAATCTGGGTAGACATAATATAGATATGCTTGTTTTGTTATATTTTTCAGAAATCGATAAAAAGTTGAAATCAGTTCAGTGTGCCGAGAACTTTCGACAGATAGGTGTCACAAAGATGGATGTCGATCATCGCGTCGATGTTTTCGCTGTTCGCTTTCAGCCACGCCGTCTGGGCCTTCATCACATCGTCCGAGGTCATCACGCCCTCCTTGAACCCGATGGTCGCCGAACGCAGGTTTTCATCGGCCGCCTCGAGATTCGATGTCGTCATCTTGTAGGTCTTCATCGCCTCCTGCGCGCGATAGCCCGCCTGAGTGATCTGGAGGTCTACCAGTTCGCGCGCGTCTTCGAGCTGAAGCTTCATCGTCGTTTCCTGGCTTTCGGCTGCCTTGTACTTATTATAGTTGCCACCCCAGTGCCACAGTGGAATCGAAACCATCGCGCCGACCGAGAAACCTCCGTTGAAACGCGTCTTGAATCCGTCGAAAGCATTGGGATTCGAGAACGAGTAAGCGCCTACGATCGCCACGTTGGGAAGCATCGACGCCTTCGCTATCTTTTTCTGTTGACCGGCAATCTTGATGCCGAGTTCGAGTGCGCGAAGATCGCCGCGGCGCTCGTATGCCTTTTCTATATCGGCCGGGGTCACCGCCTGTTCGGGTGCCGGAAGCTTGGCTTCCTCGTCCTCGAGGGTGAACACCGTGTTCAGCGGGAGCCCGCACACCTTGGCGAGTGCCATCCGCGAAAGAACCAGTCCGTTTTCAACCTTCGTCAGGTCGACGCGTGCTTCGTTCAGTTTCACGTCTACCTGGAGTTTCTGGCTGCGCGTGGCCACCCCTTCGTCAACCATCTTCCCGACGTTCGAGTCGAGGCTCTCGAGAAGCTCGACATACGATTTGGCCAAATCATACTTCGCTTTCAGCGAGACGACCTGCCAGTAGGCTCCGTCGACAGCATAGATCACGTCTTCCGAACCCGATTCGTGAAGCGCGCGGGCAAGCTCGGCCGCGTAACCCGACATCTCGTTCAAAGCACGGATCTTCCCGCCCATATAGACGGGCTGGGTCAACGTCACCGCTCCGAAAAATACATTGTGGATGTTGAACTCCATCGCCTCCTTCGGAAGGAGGGCGACCTCGGCCGGAACAGGCTTGCCGTCAACCATTACCGGAGCTCCGGTCTGGGGATTGGTCACCAGCTTGAAATCATACGCGCCCTTCTCGGGATTGAAAACCTTGACCGGCAACATCGCGTCCTCTTCAAGCAGCGAGATACTCTTCTGATTATACATATATCCGCCGTTGAAGTCAAGGCCCGGCAGATAGGCCGACTTAGCCTCTTTTTTTACATATTCGGCGGTCTGAATTGCCTGACGGCTCATCTGGAGCGACTTGTTATTCGCCAGTGCCATCAAACGGCACGAATCAAGCGAAACGACGCCCGCAGGCGCAGACGTTTCGGCCGCGCTGACATCCGTTGCCGACGCGGCTACCAGGGCAACCCCGGTCAGAAAAGAAAGATAAAACTTGCAGCCCATTGATAAATGTGAACTATGTAGTTGAATTGTGAAATCTTTTTACACCCCGCCATCGGGGAATACAAAGCATGAAACGTGAGAAAAGGGGCGGCCCCGGGCCGTTCAACCCCTTGAAACTATAACATCCCTCATCCCCAAAATGTTCATCTTAACGGCTCCGAGAACTCCGAGAACTCTGAGTTGAGTTGAAAAAGAAACCGGCCCCGTGGAACGCTGTCCGCCGGGGCCGGTCAAGTTTTATTCGGTTAAGTCAGCGCTTAGGCGTTAACTTCGGCCATGTGTTTGATCAGGTCGAGAACTTTGTTAGAGTAACCGATTTCGTTGTCATACCAAGATACGACTTTAACGAAGGTCGGAGTCAGATAAACACCGGCGTTGGCGTCGAAGATCGAAGTGCGGGTATCGCCGAGGAAGTCGCTCGAAACGACAGCGTCTTCGGTATAACCGAGAACACCTTTCAGTTCGCCTTCAGCAGCTTCTTTCATAGCAGCGCAGATTTCTTCTTTAGTAGCGGGTTTAGCCAGAGTACAAGTCAGGTCAACAACCGAAACATCGAGAGTGGGGACACGCATAGAGATACCGGTGAGCTTGCCGTTCAGTTCGGGGATAACTTTACCTACAGCTTTAGCAGCACCGGTGCTCGAGGG
>CAYVXC010000105.1:0-7064 GCA_964454925.1 uncultured Bacteroides sp. | reverse complement strand
AAGCACCCCGCTCTCGACAAAGAAGCTGTACGTGTTGTTTCAAAAATGCCTAAATGGATCCCGGGGATGATAGAAAATAAGCCCGTCCGCGTAAGCTATACTCTCCCGATCAATTTCCGCTATAATTTGGTCTCAATTCTTAAAGTTATATAAATTATATAACTTAGATAATTTATGAGTGAAACAACAAGAATACTGGGCTTACCGGTTCCTAAAAGAACCGATTGGAAAAGGATATTTAAATATTGTGGCTTCTCTGCTGTAATAATTGGCATGTTGAGTTTCGGTATTTACTATCTTATTAACCCGAGGCCCGAAAACGAGATGCGCGGACTCATTGAGACCAACGAAAATTTTCCCGCTGTTGATATTCCGGGATCAGAGGCTGATCCAACAGTCGATGATGCACCGGGAGTCGTAACACTTTCCGACAAAGATTTCGCCTTAAGAGTTGAAAAAGCTGCCAACCTTTAACGGCAGCTTTTTGTTTTAATTTCAACGAACACACATATTATCAAAGCTATGAACACACTTTCAACCGACGTCTCTACCGATAGAAAAACGAAAATAAAAGCAATTTTTGACAGTGCTTTTCCATCAGACCCAACATGGAACACATGGTTCTTCGACAAGGTTTATCGCGATGAAGAAGCTTTGTTGCTTGATTCAAACGGGAAACCTGTCAGCTGTCTGTTTCTGCAACAATATGAATTTAATTTTCATGGAGAAAAAGTTGAAATGGGCTACATAGCCGGAGCAGCCACTGATCGCGCTCAACGTCAACACGGCTATATGACCGACCTACTCAAACTGACTCTCGAACAAGCGTACAATCGCGGCGATGTTTTTCTGTCTCTTATACCGGCTTCACGACGGTTGTATTTCTTTTATGACAAACTTGATTTCGCAACTGTCTTCTATGTCGACATAGAACGTTATACTTCGTTACATACGTTTCCTTACGTAGAGGGATATAAAGAAGTTGAGCCCATCTATGAAGACTTCAAACGCCTCGAAGCGGAACGTTCTGCATCCGTCATCCATTCTGAACGCGATTTCGGGAATATTCTCGAAGATATAGCGCATGATCGCGGAATCTGTACCGCTGTCGCTAATCCTGACGGCAAAGTAACCGCTATGGCTTTCGCAACTGAGACCGATGAGGAGATTCATGTAAAAGAGCTGATTTCCACCGATGAGAATGCCTCTGAAATGGCGTTAGGGATCATCAGGCGTTACCTCAGCGACAAACCGATGGTCGTCTATTGTCCTCCGACGGGCCGTAAAGCCATGATGAGAGCTCGAGGAATGATGAGAATAGTAAACGCCGAAAAAGCGCTCGCGACACTCGCGTCAAAACATCCGGCCATTGACCAGGTTATCCGCGTTCGTGATTCACGTCTTACGGTCAATAACGGATACTATATTCTAAAAAAAGGTACGTGCCGAAAGGTCGATGCCTATGACAAGACCGTGTCTCTCGACGTAACAATATCCAATCTCACCAAGATATTGTTCAGCAGTCAAAAAATCGGCGAGATTTTCAATCTTCCGACTTCACATGCATTGCTTCCTCTGATGCTTGACTGATTACATATCAGGATTTTCAGACAGATACACCTCGGCCGCAAGGCAAAGTTCGTCGTACCATTCTTGTCCGAACTGACGGATAAGCGGTTCTTTCAAGAACTGATAGGCACGCAGGCCGAGTTCCCGCCCTTTCTTCTCGGCCGGCCGACATATTTTCCAACGATGAAGATTGACAGCCGTAAAAGTCGGATATTCCGTCAGTCTGACCGGATATAATGAACACGATGCCGGTTTTAGGAAATCCGTTCGGCCTTCGCGATACGCGCGTTCGAGCGCACAAAGGCATATACCATTTTTTGCATAGCATGTAAAAGCACAGTCGCGACCATTTACAATGGTAGTTACAAGGTCACCTTCTTCATCGATGTAGCTCACACCCTGTTCATCAATTTCTCTTTTTGCCCCGGGTAACAACTCATCATATACAGCAGGCAAAACCCTTTCTATCTCATTTTTTTCTTCCTCAGTAATCGGAGCGCCGGCATCGCCCTCGATACAACAGGCGCCAAGACACGCATCGAGATCACAGCAAAAAAAACGTTCGATAAGATCGAGCGACACTAATTTATCTTGTATTTCAAGCATAATAACTTCTTCTGTATCTTTTTCCATATCAATAAACGGGTTGTCCCGAAATAAACGACCTGGTTCCGATGAGTCGGTCATATCGTTCACCCGGCCGACGAGTGTAGACTGAAATATCATAGACGTTAAGCGTCTGGAATTTATTCCCATCCACACTATTTTCTTTTCCTCCCTTACCTCCGGTTGGGACAACGACATACCGGTATGAATAAGCTCCTTGTTTGAGCAAAGCGGCTTTTTCATAACGTCCCGTCGCACGATTATATACCATTCTTGATTCGGGAGACAGATTGCGCTGAAAAGCGTCTGAATCTATGAAAACATCAGCATTATCCATTTCGGGCATCTCAAGCGAAAAATGAACCACTACATAATCAGCTTCCACGTCGCTTTCCTCCGAATTATACTCCCGGACAACGAAGGCGCCGTGGAGCGTCTCGTCATAGAGATAAGACGTATTCCTTCGGGGTGTATCTGTATTTAAATAATGATTATAATAAGGCGCATGATATTCGATTCGGTCGACACCCATTCCTGTCTGATGATTTGACACGGTCTCAAAACGATGATATTCGTTTCCTGCTTCAAAAATCAAGTCATTCAGATGCTCGTAGATAAGCGTTCGCCCACTGACTCTCAGAGGCTTTGTAAGTACGTGAGCACCATCGGTCCGGCCATTCTGTTCAATAACGGTAAACACTTCGTTGAACATGTCTCCTACCCCGGAACGCTCGGTATCAACCGACAACGAAAGCTGTTGATGCTCTCTGTTGTAATCAATGTCGGTCCTCGTTGTGACTTCCGAGCCAATTAACGCGGACTCCTCGCTTACACGGAAACGCACATTTGCAAGCGTCTCTTCAGGGTCCGCTTCATTATATATCCGTATAACGTAGTTACCCGAAACTTTCGGAATGAGTTCTCCATCAGGAAAAGCAAGCCGATAATGTACGTAAGGAACAGTCGTAGACATAGAGAACTCATAGTCATCGATTCGCCCCTCGTTCATTCCCTCTATTGCTTCAAAGTCGCTAAGGCCCGAACGTTTCCAGTCATAGTCACAATGCAATAACTCATATCTTAGAAATTCTCTTTCATCCGCGAGAATATCAAACTCGACTATAAGTTCACCGGGATTTCCGGTTTTCAAGACAGGTATGCCGGGGCCGTATGGCGCTGAAAATGTGTAGGCCCGTAAAGACTTGAAGCGTTCATCGAGTACTTCGGTCTTCAATTGTTCGGACGCCGAGGAGATTAATCCACAAAAGACAAATATAATTAATAGTGTTGCTCTCACCATTTGATCGGCGCCTCCCCGCGACTGACAAGCCATTCGTTTGTCTTTGAAAAGTGACGGTTTCCAAAGAAACCGCGATAGGCCGACAACGGTGACGGGTGAGGCGAAGTGAGAACCAGATGCTTTGTCGTGTCAATCAGTCCACGTTTCTGGATAGCGTTACTTCCCCATAATATAAAGACGATACCATCTTTTTCCTGAGAAAGTTTTCTAATAACGGCATCAGTAAAGATTTCCCATCCACGGCCACGATGGGAGCCTGCTTTATGTGCTTCAACCGTCAACGATGTGTTTAGCAGGAGGACCCCCTGACGCGCCCATCTTTCGAGATTTCCACTCTCCGGAACAGGCGTTCCTGTGTCTGACTCAACTTCTTTAAGGATGTTAACCAATGAAGGCGGTTTAATCACTCCGTCTGCCACCGAAAAGCAGAGACCGTTTGCCTGGCCGAAATCGTGATATGGATCCTGGCCAAGAATGACCACTCGGGTTTGCTCCCACGGACAGTTGTCAAAGGCCGCAAAAATGCGGCTGCCGGGGGGAAAGACAGTGTGTGTACGATACTGTTCCCTAACCCAATCGGTTAAAGTTATAAAATACGGAGCATTCCATTCGTCCTGAAGGATTCTCTTCCAGTCTTTTTCGATCTTTACATCCATTGATTGGCTTTTAGTTTGCAAATCTACAAAAAAATCATTACTTTTGCACCGTCTAAAGGCCTAAAAGTTCGTTTGAACAATAGCCGTCAGAATTAATGCGCCCGTAGTTCAATGGATAGAATTACGGATTCCGGTTCCGTCGATTGGGGTTCGACTCCCCACGGGCGTACAACCTAAAACCATCGAGAGAGCACACCGCCACAGTCGGACGGCTCTCTTTTTCTAATTTTTATGCGTTATTCTATAACATTGTTCCTTTGCCTTGTCGCCGCGGTTATTTCAGCACAAACGCAAACCGCCGTTTTTAACTGGGCAGATCCGGGTTCGTTGACACCTGCATTTGAAGCTCCGACTTCAGCTGACCGTTACGGCCCTTACATCGGTGATACTATTTTCACAACCTCCGAAGGAGTTTCCTTCGATATTGACGACTCTAAAGTCAAGGAGCTAAGTCAGAAAGCCAGATTTTTGTATGGTTATCTCACAGAAAGTGTTGAACTGAGAGTTTATCCACAAAGTTCGATTATTATTTCTGCGCCCGAAGGTAAGGTAATCACGTCTATTGCTTTTGCCGGTGCAAAAGCTGATGACAACTACATGGATTATGTTGGTGAAAACGGTCAATTCAAAGGCAATATCTGGACAGCGACCGGCTCGGGTGCATCCTCGGTAATGTTCTCGATCTCAACAACGATCAACTGTACATCGACTACGGTAATAATCGGTGAAGATGCAGACGTAAATGACATAACATACGAATCAGATTCCGGAATATGGTTCGGTATAGATGGTTCCCGTTTTAACACCGAACCCGTTGTTCCCGGAATATATATCCACTCAATCAACGGCCGGACTTCAAAGATTCTTATCAGATAAAATCTTTTGTCTGACAACTCGTTCCGTGACGGAACCGAGCATAAAAATACACACTAATCAATTCAAATAGTTTCCTTTTTATATTTCTGCAAAGTCATGAAATTTACAGGTACAATCGATTTCAGACCGAAATTATTTTCGGCTCTAAAACACTACTCCGCCTCACGATTTAAAGAGGATCTGATAGCAGGTATCGTAGTTGGCATCGTTGCTCTTCCGCTTGCAATTGCATTCGGAATTGCGTCCGGTGTCAGCCCAACGGTCGGTCTTACGACAGCCATTATCGGTGGTTTTCTCGTTTCTGCGCTCGGAGGAAACTCAGTACAGATAGGCGGTCCGACCGGAGCTTTCATCGTCATCGTATATACTATTATTCAACAATACGGACTCGTCGGACTTGGGATAGCAACCCTCATGGCGGGTTTGATGCTGATAGCCATGGGACTTTTCCGACTGGGTACTGTTATTAAGTTTATCCCCTACCCGATTGTCGTAGGATTTACAGCGGGTATCGCGTTAACAATCTTCTCGACTCAGATCAACGACTTCTTCGGACTCGGACTTTACGATGTACCCGGCCAGTTCCTTTCGAAATGGGCTTTGTACTTCAAGAGTTTTGGCCAGACATCGTGGATCGCGCTTTTTGTCGGTGTCGTTTCTCTACTCATAATCATTTTTACTCCCAAAATTTCAAAAAAATTACCCGGAGCCTTGTTGGCTATCATTATCGTTACAGCGGGGTGCTACCTGATCGAAAACTTTAATCCGTCGTTCCACGTCGAAACCATCGGTGACCGATTTGGCTCGATGCCTACCGACCTTCCGACACCTCACGGACTCGTGTTCGACATGGCGACGATCAACAACCTCTTACCCTGGGCTTTCACAATCGCCGTTTTAGGTGCGATTGAATCGCTTCTGTCTGCTACCGTTGCGGACGGTGTAACCGGTTCGCGCACTAACTCAAACACCGAACTTATCGGACAGGGTATTGCAAACGTCGCAGTACCATTCTTTGGCGGGATTCCAGTGACCGGAGCTATTGCACGTACAATGACCAATATATCTAACGGAGGTCGTACACCTGTCGCCGGCATCATCCACTCGATCGTGCTGTTGCTTATCTTCCTGTTTGCAATGCCTCTTATAAATTATGTGCCGATGACGTGTCTGGCCGCTGTCCTTATCATGGTCGCATACAACATGAGCGGATGGCGGACGATCATAGCGATATTCCATACACCGAAAAGCGATGTTACCGTGCTGCTCGTCACCTTCTTCCTGACTGTAATCTTTGACCTGACCATCGCCATTGAATTCGGGCTCTTGCTGGCTATCATCCTCTTCCTTCGCCGCGTTATGGAGAACTCGCAGATTAAGGTTTATTCCGAACACCTCGACGTTGCCGAAGGCACCGACCTCGGTTCGGCCCAGCACGAAGTTCTTGACATTGAACGCGGTGTTAGCGTTTATGAAATTGACGGCCCGTTCTTCTTTGGGGTAGCTACTAAATTTGACGAAATGATGCGTACAACAACCGGTAACATCAAACCGATCGTACGTATTATTCGAATGAGGAAAGTTTCGTTCATCGATGCGACCGGTCTCCACAACCTTGAAATCCTTATCAACTCTTCTCATCGGGAAGGAATCGAAATCGTCCTTTCGGGTGTAAATGACAGCGTTCGTGAGTCTCTTATTCATGCCGGCGTCGATAAGTTGGTTGGAGAAGAATATATCTGTGACCACATAACCAAGGCCGTGAGAGTAGCTAATGCGATTGTTAAGGACAAAAGAAATGCATGACCGTTAGTAAAATTTAACAATACACAATTAAACCGTCATAACTAATTGTTTATCTGTTTATTACAAATCCCATCACAATTATTATCCCCGACTATTTGCCGTAATACAGTCTATTCAACAGAAAATTTACTCGCAAATGTTTGGTCGGAATAAAAAAATGCGCTACCTTTGTACAGTTTTTGAAGCAAACATATTAATCAATATTTAATCTTAAGAAAAATGAAAAAGTTAGTTTTACTCCTCGCTGTTGC
>CAYVXC010000104.1:0-7158 GCA_964454925.1 uncultured Bacteroides sp. | reverse complement strand
TTTTTTGTAACTTTGTAGGTTGAAATCAACTACATCAGAGATAACCAGTCATGTCTGTCAAAGAAGAACTTGTCGAAGAAATACGACGGCTAAAAGAAGAGCGCGATGCCGTTATCCTCGCGCACTATTATCAAAAAGGTGAAATTCAAGATATTGCCGATTTCATCGGCGATTCGCTTGCTCTCGCCCAAATCGCATCCAAGCTCCCCAACAAGGTGATTGTCCTCGCGGGGGTCCATTTCATGGGCGAGACCGCGAAAATACTGTGCCCTGAAAAGATTGTTCTTGTACCCGACATGGAAGCCGGTTGCTCGCTCGCTGATTCATGCGACGCCGCTGATTTCGAGAAATTCATCGAAGCCCATCCCGACCACACGGTCATTTCCTACGTCAATACCTCAGCAGGGGTAAAGGCCCTGACAGACGTCCTTGTCACGTCAAGCAACGCAAAAAAGATTGTCGACACATTCCCGAAGGATGAGAAAATCATATTCGGTCCCGACCGTAATCTCGGTAATTACATCAACTCGGTGACCGGCCGCTCGATGGTTCTATGGGACGGCGCGTGCCATGTCCACGAAAAATTTTCGGTCGATGGAATACTGAAACTGAAGAAAGAATATCCTAATGCAAAAGTACTCGTTCACCCCGAGTGCAAGAAAGCGGTTGCGATTCTCGGCGACAAGGTCGGATCGACGGCCGCTCTCCTCGACTTCGCCATCAACGACGACGCGACAGAGTTCATTGTGGCCACCGAAAGCGGAATCCTTCACGAGATGCAGAAAAAATGTCCGGACAAAACGTTCATACCTGCTCCCCCCGACGACTCGACCACGTGTGGATGCAATGACTGCGCCTATATGAAACTGAACACCCTCGAGAAAGTCAGGAACGCGCTTCGCGATCTTTCCCCGGCGATAGAAGTCGATGAAGCGATCGCGCGCCGGGCACGCCGTCCAATCGAAAGGATGCTCGAACTGTCATAAACCGTCCTAACCAACGTCTAACGAAATCAAACAACATCACATATAAATGGAATACAATCACCGCGAAATAGAACAACGCTGGCAACAGAACTGGCGCGACTCGAAAACCTACAAAACCGAAATTGACGCTTCGCGTCCCAAGTTTTATGTACTCGACATGTTCCCCTACCCTTCGGGAGCCGGTCTGCATGTCGGTCATCCGCTCGGCTACATCGCCAGTGACATCTTCAGCCGCTACAAACGTCTTCGAGGCTTCAACGTCCTTCACCCGATGGGATATGATGCCTATGGTCTCCCGGCCGAACAATATGCTATCCAGACCGGACAACATCCCGAGGTAACTACCCGTGAAAATATCGCCCGCTATCGCAGTCAGCTTGACAAAATCGGGTTCTCATACGACTGGGACCGCGAAATAAAAACATGTGATCCCGAATATTACAAATGGACCCAGTGGGCATTCAAACGGATGTTCGGGTCTTACTATAGCTACGACACCGATTCAGCCCGTCCAATCGACGAACTGATCGCTCACTTCGAGGAAAAAGGAGCCACGGACCTGAACGTTGCATGTTCAAAACCTCTTTCGTTCACTGCGGAAGAATGGAAAGCGATGAACGACAAAGAGAAGAGCGACGTCTTGATGAACTACCGAATCGCTTATCTCGGCAATACGATGGTTAACTGGTGTCCGAAACTCGGAACGGTCCTGGCCAACGACGAAGTCAGCGAAGGCCTCTCGATTCGCGGTGGCTATCCGGTCGAACAAAAACTGATGTATCAGTGGTGTCTGCGAGTGTCGGCCTATGCCGAACGCCTTCTCGCCGGCCTTGAAAAGCTCGATTGGACCGACTCTCTGAAAGAAACCCAGCGCAACTGGATCGGCCGCAGCGAAGGCGCAGAGATGCGTTTCAAAATTGCTGACAGCGACGTTGAACTCGAAATCTTCACCACGCGTGCCGACACGGTCTTCGGCGTTACTTTCATGGTTCTTGCGCCGGAAAGCAAGTATGTATCGATGATCACCACTCCCGAACAAAAGGATGCTGTCGAAGCCTATCTTGCCGAGACAAAGCATAAAACCGAGCGTGAGCGAATGATCGACAAAAAGGTCACGGGAGTATTTACCGGTGCCTATGCAATCAATCCTTTGTCGGGCAAAAAAATTCCTGTATGGGTCAGCGACTACGTCCTTGCCGGCTATGGTACAGGCGCCATTATGGCCGTCCCCGCCCACGACAGTCGCGACTATGCTTTCGCTAAAAAATTCGATCTGCCTATCGTTCCGCTCATCGAGGGGGCCGATGTCAGCGAGTCAAGTTTCGATGCCAAGGAAGGCAGGATGATCAATTCCGAAGGTCCGGAACTCAACCTCAACGGACTGGAAGTCAAGGATGCGATTGCGCGCACTAAAGAATTCATTAAGGAAAAAGGAATCGGTCAGGTCAAAGTCAACTATCGTCTCCGCGATGCTATCTTCAGCCGTCAGCGCTACTGGGGCGAACCGTTCCCGGTTTACTATAAAGACGGTGTTCCGATGATGCTCGACGACGCGGAACTTCCTCTCCTGCTTCCCGAAGTCGACAAATATCTCCCGACCGAAGCCGGTGAGCCCCCTCTGGGACGTGCCAAAGGTTGGGTCAACAAAGATGGTTATCCTCTTGAACTGAATACGATGCCCGGTTTTGCAGGTTCTTCGGCCTACTATCTCCGATATATGGACCCGCGAAACAACGATGCCCTCGTGTCGAAAGAGGCTGATGAATATTGGCGTAATGTCGATCTTTACATCGGCGGTACCGAGCACGCGACCGGCCACCTCATCTACAGCCGTTTCTGGAATAAATTCCTCTATGATCTCGGCATCGTGGTTGAAGATGAGCCTTTCAAAAAGCTTATAAACCAGGGTATGATTCAGGGACGTTCCAATTTTGTCTATCGAATCAAGGATACCAACACCTTTGTGAGTGCCGGTCTCAAGGATCAGTATGATACGACTCCTATCCACGTCGACGTAAACATCGTTTCAAACGATATCCTCGACACCGACCGTTTCAAAGCCTGGCGACCCGAATTCAACGATGCTGAATTTATTCTCGAAGACGGCAAATACGTCTGTGGCTACGCGGTCGAGAAGATGTCAAAATCAATGTTTAATGTAGTCAATCCCGATGACATCGTCGAACGTTATGGCGCCGATACTCTACGTCTCTATGAAATGTTCCTTGGCCCACTTGAACAGAGCAAACCTTGGGACACAAATGGTATTGACGGTGTGAATCGTTTCCTAAAAAAACTTTGGAATCTCTACTGGAAAGGCGATACGCTCCGCGTTACCGATGATGCCCCGACGGCCGACAATCTGAAGAGCCTCCATAAACTCATCAAGAAAGTTACCGGCGACATCGAGACTTTCTCTTTCAACACATCGATCGCCGCCTTTATGATCTGTGTTAACGAACTGACGGCTCAGAAATGCACATCGCGCGCAGTGCTTGCCGATCTGCTCATTCTGCTTGCGCCCTTCGCTCCCCACATTGCTGAAGAACTCTGGCACTCAGCCATCGGGAACACGACGACTATCAACGATGCCCGCTGGCCCGAATGGAACGAAGACTACCTGAAAGAGGACACTGTAAAATATGCAGTCTCGTTTAACGGGAAAGCACGTTTCACTATTGATGTCGCCGCCGGCACTGACAAAACCGACGTCGAACGCATCGCTCTCACAAACGAAGCTGCGGCTAAATGGCTTGACGGAAAAACCGTGGCCAAAGTAATCGTTGTACCAAACAAAATCGTCAATGTCGTGGTGAAATAACCCCACCTGAATTTCATTTGAAATGTGCTTCGAATTTGACTATCTTGTAATCGGCGCCGGAATCGCCGGAATGTCGTTTGCACTCAAGGCCGCCCGTCACGGACGTGTAGGCCTCATCTGTAAAACCACCCTCGACGAGGCTAATACAGCCCTCGCTCAAGGAGGCGTGGCAGCTGTCACAAACCTCGAAGTCGATGACTTTGACAAACATATCCATGACACAATGGTGGCCGGAGACTGGCTGAGCGACCCGAAAGCAGTCGAAAAGGTTGTCAAAGGTGCCCCTGAAGGAATCAAAGACCTTCTGAAATGGGGAGTAAACTTCGACAGGAATGCTGACGGAAACTTCGACCTTCACCGCGAAGGCGGCCACTCAGAATTCCGAATCCTCCACCACGCCGATAATACCGGCTTTGAAATACAGCGCGGCCTGATCGAAGCCGTGAAACCCGACCCAAACATCGAGGTTTTCGAAAACCGGTTCGCCATAGAAATCATCACTCAGCACCATCTCGGAAAGATCGTCAGCCGCCGGACTCCCGACATTACATGTTACGGTGCCTACGTTCTCAATCCTGAAACCGGAAGCGTCGACAAATTCCTGTCGAAAATAACTGTAATGGCTACCGGCGGAGTCGGCGCGGTCTATCAGACCACCACAAACCCGCTCGTTGCGACCGGCGACGGAATCGCGATGGTCTATCGTGCAAAAGGTCAGATTTCAGACATGGAATTTATCCAGTTCCACCCGACCGCACTCTATCATCCCGGCGACCGCCCCTCATTCCTCATCACGGAGGCTATGCGCGGATATGGCGCCGTGCTCCGCAATAAAAAAGGCGAAGAGTTCATGCACCGCTATGACCCGCGGCTCTCTCTCGCACCTCGCGACATCGTCGCTCGCGCGATTGATAGCGAAATGAAACTCAACGGCGACGATCATGTATATCTCGATGTCACCCATAAAGACCCCGAAGAGACCAAACGTCATTTCCCGAACATATACAAGAAGTGTCTGTCACTCGGAATCGACATCACGAAAGACTATATTCCGGTTGCTCCGGCCGCTCACTACCTCTGTGGCGGCATAAAGGTTGATCTCAACGGCGAATCGTCGATCCGCCATCTGTATGCTCTGGGTGAGTGCTCATGCACGGGTCTCCACGGCGGTAACCGCCTGGCCTCCAACTCGCTCATCGAAGCCGTTGTTTACGCCGACGCGGCCGCGCGCCACGCTGTCGAAGAAGCGCGTCACACCGACCTACGCACCGACGTGCCCGATTGGAACGACGAAGGCACCGCCCATCCCGAAGAGATGGTCCTCATCACCCAATCGCTAAAAGAAGTCAACCAAATCATGGGTACATACGTTGGTATTGTACGCTCCAATCTCCGCCTCGATCGTGCCTGGAACCGTCTTGACATTCTCTATGAAGAGACCGAACGCCTGTTCAAATGCTCGAAGGCGAGCCGCGAGATATGCGAGCTGAGAAATATCATCAACGTCGGTTATCTCATCATGCGTCAGGCAAAGGAACGCCGGGAATCGCGCGGACTCCATTACACCGTCGATTACCCTCCCCGCAATCTCGACCAGACCGGCTCGCTCTGACCCGATAGGGGCGCCGAACACTTCTCTCCTCAATCAATGATTCTGAAACTGAGACATATATTTTTGCTTATATCGGCAATTCTCTTGCCGCTCCATAGCTCGGCCTATGCCGTGGTCGACAACGAAATCACGACTGTCACTCCGCCTGAAATTCCCGACGAAGTCAAGCCTTTGAAAACTTCGATCTACCACGGTTACAACTGGACTGTCGATGAATTCGGCGAACCGATGATCAGATTCTATCTCAATCCGATCACGATTTTTCCTCCGCTCAAATTCAAGAACAAGAAAGAGGAAGATTTCTATTGGCGGACCGTCCGCAACGTACGCATTACCCTTCCCTACGCCAAAATGATCCGTGAAACTCTCATCGAGACATACGAATACATTGAAACTTTTCCGACTCAGAAAGAACGCGAGGATTACCTGAAAAAGATGGAAAAAGAGCTTTTCAAACAATACAAACCCGTGCTGAAAAAATTGTCGCGAAGCCAGGCCAACCTACTTGTCAAGCTCATCCAGCGCGAGACCGACCAGTCATCTTACGAAATTGTCAAAGCATTTCTGGGCTCGTTCAGGGCCACTTTCTGGCAGGGCTTCGGCAAACTCTTCGGAGTCAGTCTGAAAGGGAAATTCGATCCGAGCAAAAATCGCGACGATGCTATCATCAATCGTGTCGCAACAAATATCGAACAAGGTCTTCTCTAATCCCATACCCATAAACTACAATCCATGTCAACTCAAACATCCAGAGACATAATTTTTCCCCGTCCTCTCAAAGAAGGCGACATCATTTCAATCTGCTCTCCTGCAGGACCGGTCAATCCCGACAATGTCATCAAAGCCGCCGAAGTACTCCGCGCTCAAGGCTGGAAAGTCCGCATCGAGCCTCACGCACTCGGAAACAATGGCAATTACTCGGGAACTGAGGCTGAACGCCTTGCTGACCTCGAAAACGCTTTCCGCGACCCGTCTGTACGCGCCGTTCTCGCCGGTCGCGGAGGGTATGGTGTGGTCCATCTGATGGACAAGCTCAGCGAAGACATTGATTTTAAGAAAGATCCGAAATGGGTAATCGGATTCAGCGATATTTCAGCCATGCATGCCCTGATGTCGAAGAATGACATCGCCTCGATCCATGCCTCGATGACGTCTCATATTGCTCTTGGCCCCGACGATCCCGACAATGCCGCGTTGTTCGCTATCCTTCGGGGAGAACGCCCGTCGTTCACCTTCCCCGGCACACGCTTCGACCGTCTCGGCCAGGCCGAGGGACGCCTCGTCGGTGGCAATCTCGCTGTCATAGCCGGACTCTTGGGTACGCGCTACGACATCTTTGAAAAAGATACTATTCTGTTCATCGAAGACGTAGCCGAACCGATTTACAAAATCGAGCGGATGCTTTACAAACTCCGTTACGCCGATATTCTCCCTAATCTTCGCGGACTTATCGTCGGCCAATTCACCGAATACAAGCCTGACAAGTCATACGAACGGATGGAAAACATGATTGCCGACATGGTTGCGCCCTACTCCTATCCGGTTGCATACGACGCACCAATCGGTCATGTCGACCACAATATTCCTGTCATCGAAAACGCCCGCGTGACTCTCAAAGTCACCTCCACCGGCATGAACCACCTCATCTACTGGACATAGAGGCCTGATAACGATCGAATAACCGGAATGGGCCTGTTGCAGAACCGCGAGTTCAAGCGAAAAGTAGGGACGCACGGCTC
>CAYVXC010000103.1:0-7211 GCA_964454925.1 uncultured Bacteroides sp. | reverse complement strand
CAATATCGTCTTCCACTGCATCATCTTCCCGGCGATGCTGATGGCCTATGGCGACAACTACCAGTTGCCCGACAACGTTCCCGCCAACGAATTCATGAATCTCGAAGGCGATAAGATCTCGACCTCGCGCAACTGGGCGGTATGGCTCCACGAATATCTCCGCGACTTCCCCGGCAAACAAGATGTCCTCCGCTACGTCCTGACGGCCAACGCGCCCGAAACGAAGGATAACGACTTCACATGGCGCGACTTCCAGACCCGCAACAACAGCGAACTCGTGGCCATCCTCGGCAACTTCGTCAACCGCGCCCTGGTGCTGACCAATAAATACTTCGACGGAACCGTTCCCACGGCGGGAGCATTCGAAGCCGTCGATAACGAGGCTTTTGCCGAAATAGACAGTCTCAAGAAATCGCTCACCGACAACATCGAGACTTTCCATTTCCGCGAAGCCCTCAAAGATGTCATGGGTATTGCACGCGTAGGCAACAAGTATCTCCAGGACACCGAGCCCTGGAAGGTCGCAAAAACCGACATGGAACGTGTCAGGACAATCCTCAACGTCGCGCTCAACATTGCCGGCAGTCTCGCCGTGGCGATGGAACCGTTCATGCCTTTCAGCGCCGCCCGCCTCGCCGAAATGCTCGGAATGAAGATCCTCTCATGGAACGAAATCGGACGCCGCGATCTGGTCCCTGCCGATACCAGACTCGGAGAAGTAACCCTTCTCTTTGAAAAAATCGAGGACCCGGCAATCGAAGCCCAGATCAAGAGACTCGATGATATTAAAAAAGCCAATGCCCTCAACGCCTGGCAGCCGGCGCCTCAGGCCTCTGACGTCGACTTCGAGACCTTCATGAAAGCTGACCTCAGGGTAGGAACCGTTCTCGAATGTGAGCGTGTGCCTAAAGCCGACAAACTTCTCAAATTCCTCATTGACGACGGTCTCGAAAAACGGACCATCGTATCGGGTATCGCAAAATATTATCAGCCCGAGGATCTCATCGGCAAACAGATATGTTTCATCGCCAATCTCCCGCCGCGTAAACTGCGCGGAGTCGTCAGCCAGGGCATGATTCTGTCGGCCGAAGATGCCGACGGCCGCCTCGTTGTCATTGGCCCGACCGCTCCCGTCAGACCCGGCGCACAGGTAAAATAACATACTCATAACCACCTCCCTCATTTTTTTCGTCAATGGAAAAGCCCCGAATACTCATTATTTACACCGGCGGAACTATCGGAATGATTGAGGATCCGGAAACAAAAGCCCTCAAGCCTTTCGATTTTTCCCATTTGATCGAAAACGTACCAAAAATCAAGAAACTCGATTACGAGATCGACAACTTTCAGTGTCACCCCCCTATCGACTCCAGCGACATGAATATTGTTCACTGGCAGGAGATGGCGCGGATCATCGCTGAGAACTATGACCGTTATGACGGCTTCGTGGTTCTCCACGGCACTGATACAATGGCTTTCACGTCGTCGGCACTCTCCTTCATGCTCGAAGGTCTCTCGAAGCCGGTCATCATTACCGGCAGCCAGTTGCCTATCGGCGAGGTCAGGACCGACGGCGAGGAAAACCTGATCACGGCTCTCCAGATTGCGGCCGCACGCGACACCGACGGGCTTCCGATGGTCCGCGAAGTGGCCATCCTCTTCGAGAACTATCTCTGGCGAGGCAATCGCGCGACGAAACGTTCGGCCGACAATTTCAATGCCTTCAAGTCGAACAACTATCCTCCCCTTGCCAAAATCGGCCTCGGTATCGACTATGAACGCGATGCGCTTGCGCGCCCTGACACGACCTTGCCACTCATACTGAATCTCAATCTCGATCCGTCTGTAATTGTGCTCGACCTCCATCCCGGTCTCAACGAGGCAATGCTGACCCACATCCTTAATACCCCCGGAACCAAGGGTGTTGTCATGCGGTCATACGGAGCGGGTAATTCGCCGACCGCCCCCTGGTTCATGAACACTATCCAGAAAGCGATTGACCGAGGACTCGTAATCCTCAATGTAACCCAGTGTGTCAACGGTTCTGTGCGCGCTAACCGCTACGTTTCCGGCGACACGCTCGCCACGATGGGTGTCATTTCGGGCCACGACATCACCTTCGAGGCCGCCATCACAAAAATGATGCTCCTTTTCGGGCTCGGACTGCCCCATGAACAGGTGATGCTCAAACTCGCCCAGCCCATCGCCGGCGAAATGACCGTCCGCTAACCCACTTTATTCAGGAAATAGCGAAACCGTCCCCTCAAAGGAGACGGTTTTCGCTATTTTTGTCCCCTTCGAGAGGACATTTTGATTAGGAGTACTCCGAGAACTCTGAGTACTCTGAATACTCTGAGTACAATAATGGCTGAACAGGAAATCCTGTTCAGCCATTATTTTGTTTGAGAGTCGGGGATTACTTCACAATAAGTTTGTAAGCTTTCTCCGCAACGATTACGATGTAAACTCCGGGGTGAGCGACCGTGGCTTTGAATACCTGGTCAGCCACGCCTTGAGCAAGCACGACACCGTTGGGGGCAGTTACTTTCACTTCCTGGCCTTCAGCGCCGGCAACGGTCACTGTCAGACCTTCGGCCGAGATTGAGAGGCCTCCGGCTACGACAGATTCAACCGAGCTGACTGAAACATAGGCGGGATCAGAGAGGGCCGATTCGCCAAGATCGTACAATGCAGTTACGTGATAGGTGTGATCACCTTTGGGTGCATTGGTGTCAACAAATTCAGCGAGGGCAACCGGGGTTTCGTTAACTTTGACACCGTCACGGTAAACGTTGTAACCGGTGAGTTTGATGTCGCCGCCACCTTCGTTATATGTCACGTCATCAATGAGGAAGATGAAGCCATCGGGCGATACGTGACGGATAGCGAAGTACTTGGTGCCTGCGGGCAGGGTGAACTTGTAGTCCTGCCATGACCAGGTTTCTTCGTTCATGGGAACGTCGGTTACCTTGGCCAGCAACTTGAACGAAGTGGGATCGTTGTCAGTCGAAGATGTCAGGAATTCGAATTGTTCTTCACCATAATAATCGTTATATGTACGCGCCCAGAAGCTGATTTCCTGTGCGACTCCTGAGAGTTTGGGCGAAATCAACCAGTTGTCGTTAACGATGGTCTTGTCGGGTTTATCTTCCTGAGAACAGAAGGCCGCGAGGTACTGGTGACCCGAATGAGCTACGTATGAACCGGCAGTCGTTCCGGTCATATTGATATTGGTGAATACGCGGTAAGCCGCGGGTTTGTAGAAGTCAGGAGCAGTGATGCCGCCGATACCGACAGTCAGACGCTTATCTGCATCGTAGAAAGACCATTCACCGGCACGGTCGATATCCCAAGGTTTGTAATCTTCGAAATCATCTGTTACAATGTTATCGGGATTACCGTCAGTGAGGTCGGGAGCTGTCCACTTCAGGTTCACGCCCTGAGCGCCTTCGCTTGCGCTGAGAGAGGTTGCAAGGGGAGTTTTGGGCAACACGACACTGGTATAGAAAATATCAGTGATGTTATCGTCAAAATTCACATCGTTTTCGGTTTCGAGAACGAAGTCATATTCGAGGGCGTTTCCTGAGAAGTGGTCGATTGTTTCATCGGTCAGTTCTATTTCCTTACGGTCGCCGACTATGAGAGAGAAGGGTTCGGTCTGAGCGACCACATTGGCGTTGCGTTTCAGTTTGAGGACAGCGCCTTCGATGTTTTCAACACCGATGTTTTCAACGATGGCACGGGCCTTCAGCGGCTGACCGAGCTTAACTTTCTTGGGAACGTAGACCGAGGTAATAGCACCGTCAGTGCTGACGATTTCGCCAATGAAGATATTATCGATACAGATGATATTGTCAGTGTCGCCGGCAACTGCGCGCCATGCCATCTGACCGGTCTGGCCTTTAATGGCTGTCAGCGGAACAAATACTCTTACCCAGTCATCCGTGCCGGTTTCGTTGAGTTTGAACGTTTTCAGAACGGTCCATTCTTCATCGTCCATCGAATGCCACATAAGCTGGAGATAGCTTTCCGAGGTTGAAACAGCGCGATAGAAGAACGAAGCCACAGGGTTGTCACCCGAAATTTCCATTTTACCGGAAATCAGATCGGCATGGTCACCTTCGTATGAGGGAATCCAGCCCCAGAGGCCACCGTCGGCATCCTGAGGATAACAGCTGGGGGTAGCCACAGCGTTATACATATCCCACTTGTTGTTCAGACCCGAAAGACTCCAGTTGTGCTCAACTTTACCGCTGGGGGTTGATTCCTTGAACGGGAGGGTATAGGCTTCGCCGATGGGAATCATATTGGAGTAGACGCGGGCGTTACGGTTCGAACCGGCCGAAGTAAATGCGTCAATGTAGAAATAGATGAACTGCTGGTGAGAAAGGCCTCCGATTTCGAGAGTTCCTTTTGTTTCGCTGCTACCGTAAGATACACGATGGTTGCCGTTCAAAATGACATCGTAGTAAACCGAGTCAGCGGGGAGATAACGGCCCTTGTCGTCGGTAGTGGGTGCAGTCCATTCAAGATCGATAACGGCTGTGTTCTGGCGTTCCTTTACCTTGAAGTTCGTAATTGCTTTAGGAACACCTACACCAACGTAAACAACGTCACGGGTTTCGCGACCCTTGCCTGCATTGTTGTAGGCGACCACCGAGTAGGTATATTCGCCGCAGAAAGGCACATTATCTACATATTTTACTTCCGAACCCGGAGTAACATTTTCAAGGCTCTTAACGAGCTGTTTGCTGTCTTCGGTTTCACGGTAAATGTCGAAACGCGAGATTTCAGAAAGCGTGTTACCGGCAATGTTCTTTGACGGAGCTTTAATCGCAAGCTCGGCTTTGAGCAGACGTTCGGGATCGTCGGTGAGTGTGAGAGTCGGGTAATCGGGAGCTTCGGTATTGAGGGGATCGCTCAAGTCAAACTCGTAGAGATAGAGGTTACCGCTTCGGGGACGCTGAGTGGTCGAACGGACCGCGATATAATAAACGCCGTTCTGGCTGACTGTAACGGGACAACCGAAGTAACGGTCAACACCGTTGGTGCAGATATCAGTCTTGGGCATCACTACCGTGGTGAGCGCTTCCGCTGTGGGAGCGGAACCCATCATGACGCTGATTTCTTCGTCATATCGATCGGTACAGAGCTTCAGGAAGAGGTTGTAGGATTTGCCGGCTTCGAGGGCCAGAGGGGGCGAAACGATGTAATCGTCGTGGGGAGTGTCTTTGGTGTAGCGAAGATAAGCACCTCCACGTTCACGGCTTTCTTCAAAGTACCAACGGTAAGTGTCTCCGTCGGCGTTGATGACGGTCCAGTCCGAGTGGCTGCTGCCGGTTTCAAAAAGTTCGCGGTATGCGGGGGTGATGATACCTACAGTATTTGAGTTCGCCGCATTCGAAGCCAGGCCTGCGTGGTAAGCGACAACATTGAACTTTTTACCGCCCTGAGGATCATTGTCAGTGGTTGTCCATCTACATTCGGTAAGTTCGTCCGAAAGAGGATTGTTGTCCTGGTCGAAAATCTTATACGTTACTTTCGCGGGGTCGAGATAACCGGCGTTGACAGATTTGGTAACGGGGTCCCATGTCAGCGTAAACACGGGCTTTTCGTACACAAGGTTAACATTTCCCGGTTTGGCGGGATAGTCGTTACCAATCCATTTAACGAGCGTTTCGGTCGCGCCCGTACCTCCGGACGTTACGGCGGCTACTTCGAATTTGTAGCTTCCGAGTTCGGGCAGAGTCACGGGAACTTCGACTTTCTGACCCCATGCCAAAGCGGCGGTCGGTGCTACTTCGGCGGTCTTTGTTCCATTGATGGTAACGGTGTATCCGATGGCACCTTCACCGGGGTTGCCGATATATGTGCTGTCAGGCAGATTGAATACTACCGAACCGCTCAATGAAGGACCTTCGAATTCAGCGGCCAGGTTCTTCACCAAGTTGGGTGCATCGTCGGCGATTTCAACCGGTTTGATGAAAGCTCCGCGCATCGCAATTCCGTCAGGAACTTCACGGACGATAGTCGATTTACCGGTTTCGGGATCGATTTCATAAAGGAACGATTTGTCTTGAGCCGAAACGTATGCTATGAAGTACAAATGATTGTTACGGTAGTCGTACAATGCATTGGTGAACGGAGTCGACCAGATACCTGTAGAACCGATTTTTGTCACTGACGCATCGGTGGTGCTGATTTTGTACATGTTGAAATAATTGCTTTCCAGTACAAAGCCATACAGATTACCTTCTCCGTCAAAAGTCATGTCGGTGAATTTCTGTTTGTTGACAGAACCGATAGTCTTGATGCGTTTTTGGGTAAGGAGGTCAAAGGTTGCCAGTTCGTAGGTGCCTGATTTCGAGCCATTGAA
Organism: uncultured Bacteroides sp.; assembly: GCA_964454925.1. Taxonomy (GTDB): domain Bacteria; phylum Bacteroidota; class Bacteroidia; order Bacteroidales; family Muribaculaceae; genus CAG-873. Next base: position 835 of record CAYVXC010000103.1, on the reverse strand, counting down.
CACACCATATACTACTTTAGTCTGGGGATCGAAAGCCATTCCGTTAGGTACATCGGTGTTGGCAAACTCAGTGCAACGCGAAATTTCCGTCCAGTCGTTGGGGTTGTAAAGGTAACCGGCCTTGGGAGGGAAATTCTGATAAACATAATAGAGCGAATCGGCATAAACACTACCCTGAATCCAATAGAGGTCAGCTTCGCCGGCCAACGGGCCAAGGTAAGTTGCGTTTCCGGCATCACTCTGGAAAGAAACCATATTCGCTTCGTGTTTATGGTCGGCATCGAACATCTCGGCATATCCGACAATGAGCGCGGGAGCCTCACCGGCCACGTAGGCAGGTGCAGACATGCTCATTTCTCCACCAAGGACGTCCTGATCGAACACACGGAACTCATTATCCCGAGCTCCGTCCAGGAGTTCGCGCGCCAGACTCGACAGGGTCGGTTGATCAACGCTCTGCGATCCCGCACTTCTGCGCGACAACAAAGACGCTAAACCACCGTCCATAGCGGCGTGCGCTCCTCCAATTACACCGACTGCCAGCAATGACAGACCGAGTGCCTTGAGAAAGGTCTTTTTCATTTAGAAATTGGTTAATAAAATTGGAAAAAATAAGAAATATATAAAATTCAGTGCAAAACTATTCTAAAAACATATTGCAAAGATATAACGAAAAAACGACATTTCCACCATAAACAGGCACTTAAATCCATTTACGGCCCATTTTTTCACAAGATCGTCACATCCACGACATTTTGCAAGATTTTTTAACAACATCTAAACATCTTGTCACCATATTCACCCGTTGTTTGCCCCTTGCTACAACCGTATTTCG
>CAYVXC010000102.1:0-7222 GCA_964454925.1 uncultured Bacteroides sp. | reverse complement strand
GTTCCGACCGACGAGGAACTGATGATTGCCCGCGATACCCGCGACATCGTTTCAAAACTCTGACTTTTGTAAGTCCCGACAACGAAGAAAGCCGGTTGCAGAATGGACTGCAACCGGCTTTCTCATTTTAAAAAACTCATTATTTTCTAAAGTCTATATCTCCTACAACATCCTTATAGGTATAATCGGCGGGGACCTCCTTGGTCAGAATAAAATGCCAGACATCATAGTCGGTAGTTTTCCCGGCCCGACTTCTCATTAAAAGCGAATCTTTATATTCCCACCCGTGTTTTGCCATGAATGACAACACGCTCATTGGTGAGGCGAAGGAGTATTTTTTGTTCGTAGACGGATTATAGATCCAACCCGTCGCTTCTTCGGCGTCTTTACCGACTCCGAAATCAACCTGTACATTCACATCCCGTTTGAGGACATTGTAAGTACTGCATGTCACCTCGCAGTAGATTTTAACTGTAGTCTTAGCATCGGACTCGTGAGCGAGACCAAGACTCGAAAAAACAAACAGGCAAACAGCCAGAAAGAGCAGTCTTTTCATAATAGTAAGGATTAAAAGGGTTATCTGACCCCAAAGTTAAACATTTTCGGCTAAATTTTCATGGAGAAGACTCATTTTTCCATTCCAGGCCTCACGTTAAAGCCTGGTTTTGACCTTGATTTCGCAAGTTTTCAACAGTTCGGGCGTTTTTGTGGAACAAATGTTTGATTGTTTCACGATTTCTTTGTTTCTTTGCATCGTGAAACATCCGGGGCGTCTCCCGGAGCCGTTTTCCGTCTCTCCAAACTTCTCGTTTCCAATTAAAACCAATGGGAAAAATTATAGCAATAGCCAATCAAAAAGGTGGTGTCGGAAAAACCACCACCACCATCAATCTGGCGGCCTCTCTGGCCAATGAAAAAAAACGTGTACTGATTATTGACGCCGATCCCCAGGCAAACGCCACCTCGGGTTATGGCATAGATCCGTCATCAATGACTTCATCGATCTATGACTGTCTCGTTGATGAATATCCGGTAGACGGCAGCCAGGTAAAAACATGTGTAGAAGGCCTTGACCTGATAGGTTCGCGCATTGATCTTGCCGGCGCTGAACTCGAGCTTATCAACAAACCCGAGCGCGAACGTGTCCTGGGACGTCTGCTGACTTCAGTGAAGGACAAGTATGATTATATTCTGATAGACTGCTCGCCGTCGCTCGGACTGATAACGGTCAATGCCCTGACGGCCGCCGACTCGGTCATAATCCCGGTCCAGGCAGAATATTTCGCGCTTGAGGGCATTTCGAAACTTCTCAACACGATTCGCATCATCAAGTCGCGCCTGAATCCGACGCTTGAAATTGAAGGATTCCTTCTGACCATGTATGATTCGCGACTTAAACTCGCCAACCAGATATACGACGAGCTTAAAGGCCATTTCGCGGACATGGTGTTCGACACCGTCATCCCGCGAAACATCCGTCTTAGCGAGGCCCCGAGCCACGGACTTCCGGCTCTTCTTTACGATCCCGAAAGCCGCGGGGCGACCAGTCATATCCTGCTTGCCAAAGAGCTTATCGCCAAACACTCGCGGCGTCATTAAACCGCCTGTCTACTCCATCTTTTACAAAAATATTCTTCACAATCCTCACCAATCATGGCAGTCAAAAGAAACGCTCTGGGCCGCGGCCTGGATTCACTCATTTCGATGGACGATGTTCCCGCACGCGGATCATCGGCAATAAATGACATTTCGCTTGACCAGATTTCGCCCAATCCCGACCAGCCGCGTTCAACCTTCGACGAGGAGGCTCTTGATGAGCTGGCGAACTCAATCAGGGAATTAGGCATCATTCAGCCTCTGTCGCTAAGAAAAGTCGGCCCCGATTCATATCAGATTATCGCCGGCGAACGCCGCTACCGAGCCGCGCGGCGTGCGGGACTCACCTCGGTTCCGGCGTATATCCGCACGGCCAACGAAGCCGAGCTGACTGAAATGGCGCTCATCGAGAATATTCAGCGTGAGGATCTTAACGCGATTGAAATTGCTCTGACATTCAAAAAGCTCATCGACCAATACAACCTGACCCAGGAACGCCTGAGCGAACGAATCGGTAAAAAGCGTGCCACGATCGCCAATTTCCTGCGTCTTCTCAAACTTCCCGCCGAAGTTCAGCTCGGTCTGCGCGACAAGCGAGTTGACATGGGTCACGCGCGTGCACTGCTGACCATCGAAAAACCGTCGCTCCAGCTGAAGCTCTATAACGAGATTCTCCGGGACGGTCTGTCGGTCAGAAAAGTCGAGGAGCTCGCAAAAGCATATCAGTCGGGGGCGATGTCGCCCGAATCCCGGAATAAAGAACGGAAAGCGCGACCGACATCGTCGGATTTCGATTCACTGAAAAACCGGCTGTCTTCGACGTTCAACACCCGCGTTTCGTTTACCTGCAACGAAGCAGGCCGCGGAAAGATCACGTTCCCGTTCAAGGATGCAGACCAACTGGCCGAGTTGATCTCAATGTTTGATTCTCTTCACGCCCCAGTACAAGAAGAAAACGATTGAAAGCAAAAAGACTCATATCTTTAATAGCGGTCGCTCTGATCACAGCGATTTCCATGAAAGGCGCGGAACCTGACCAAGTCGAAATTGAACTCGACGGTCACCCGGTTGCCGAAGCCGATTCGATCGAATGGAAAATCCCGGTGGGTGAGTTTGACGGCTACAATATCTGGTTTGAACGCGATGTGACGTTCAATCCCAATCCTACACGCGCCGTGTGGATGTCGGCTCTGTTACCCGGTCTCGGACAGGTTTACAACCGCCGGTACTGGAAAGTGCCTCTTGTAATTGGAGGCTACCTCGGTCTGGCCTATGCAACGTCGTGGAACAACGGAATGTTGACCGACTATCAGACCGCCTACCGCGACATAATGGATAACGACCCGGATACAAAATCTTATATGGATTTCTTTCCTCCCACAACGTCAGAGGCCGATCTCGATAAAAGTTGGCTGACCCAGCTGCTGAAATCGAGAAAGGATTTCTACCGACGGAACCGCGACCTGTGTATCATTGCCATGGTCGGGGTATATTTTCTCGCAATGGTCGACGCATACGTCGACGCCTCTCTCAGTCATTTCGACATAACCCCCGATCTGTCAATGGATATAACGCCCACGATGATGCCTCAGTCACGCGGACTTTCCCCGGCATTCGGAATCAACTGGTCTCTCAACTTTTAATAATATAGCCTCTCCTTTTAATAGCTGACCCAATCATGAAAACTTCCAGACTATCTATTCGCCTTCGACGTCTATTATATGCCGGCAGTGCCTTACTGATGGCCGGCGCGTTTGCTCTTACGGGCTCAGCCGCCCCCCGGACGGCCTCGGTCCGCGACGTCAAATCTGCCAACATCGATCCGTCAAAAGTTATCGTTCCCGAAAGCTTCGAGACCGATGTTCACAAATTGATGACCAACTGGTATCTCCGGAAATATGCCGTGCTTGACGAAAAGGCTGATTCGAGACCAACCGTCGAAGCAAGCGATCAAGATTACATCGACCGTCTGGCCAAAATCGAAGGTGTTATAGAACTTCCCTATAACGACATTGTCCGTAACTTCATCAAAATGTATGTTGAGCGGAAGAAAGGACTCGTCGAGACTATGCTGGGAATGAGTCTGTACTATATGCCGATTTTCGAGAATGCTCTCGGAAAATATGATCTTCCTTTCGAGCTCAAATATCTGCCCGTAATCGAATCGGCTCTGAATCCTAATGCTGTTTCGCGTGCGGGTGCGACCGGTCTTTGGCAATTTATGCCCGGCACGGCTGTTGACGAAGGACTCGAGGTCAATTCGCTCGTTGACGAACGCCGCGACCCGTACCGTTCGTCGGAGGCAGCCGCAAAATATCTTAAAAAGCTGTATAACACGTTTGGGAACTGGTCACTGGCTATTGCCGCCTATAACTGCGGCCCCGGCAATGTTACCAAAGCCATTAAACGCGCCGGTGGCGGCACAAAGGATTTCTGGGAAATTTATCCTTTTCTTCCGCCGGAAACCCGCGATTATATCCCGGCCTACATAGCGGCTTGTTATGCAATGGAGAACTTCGGTCTCCACGGAATTTCCCCCGCGCTTGCCCGCGAGCCGATCACAATTGATACCGTACATGTGACACGGCGAATCCACTTCCAACAGATCAGCGATGTCCTCGACATTCCGATGGACGAGCTGAGAATTCTGAACCCCCAGTATCGTCAGGACATAATTCCAGGCCATGTCAGGCCCTATCCTCTCGCTCTTCCTCATCTCCAGGTCTATAACTTCATAGCCCAACAAGATACGATCGTCAACCACGATGCTGAAAAGTACGCTCGACGCGATGTCGTCAAGCCGTCGAACGGTCAGACTGAAAGCAAAACTCCCGCCGGTCAAGCGGTTGAGTCGGTGACCAAATATCACAAAGTCAAAAAGGGAGAGACACTCGCCTCTATCGCCAGAAAATATGGCGTAACCGAGTCCTCCATCCAGCGTGCCAACGGAATGGGCAGCCGGAAAAGCGTGAAACGTGGTCAGACTCTGAAAATTGTCACCACCCAGGCTGTTGAAAAGCCCGAACCAGAAGCGAAGACTCCCGAACAGAGCGTAGCCGAACTTGTCAACACCGTTAGCGCATCTGAAATGCACGCGGACACGACATCTGTTAAAAACGATTCTACGGCGGTACAGTCTACCACTCCGTCAACGCGGGTTTCGGGCGCGATGAACAATAATAACAACGCGACCAAGGCTAATTCCACCTCCAAAAACAACCGCAGAAATAATAATTCTTCGGCCGGTGGTTCTAAAAAGACAACAGCCACCCACAAAGTCCAGTCGGGCGAAAATCTGTGGCGCATCGCCAACAAGTATGGCGTTACTGTCGATGAAATCAAAGCGGCCAACGGAATGAAGAACGACAAGATCGGCATCGGTCAGGAGCTTAAAATTCCGGCAAAAGCCGCTCCGGCCAAAAGCAGTTCAAAAAAACGCCGTCGTTAAGAACAAACTTTCACACTAAATAATTATGTCAACCAAATCAACCAAACCAATCGATTTGCCACCGGCCGACGTGGATCCCATCGATCTGCCCGAAAACGCGTTTCGCGAACTCGGTGCCGACGAGGAATACCGTCCGCTGATGCACCCGGCGCGTGACTATGCGGAAGTCACTCCCTACTCTGTCACCATGGGTCTGATTCTGGCCGTCGTTTTCAGCGCCGCAGCGGCTTATCTGGGACTGAAAGTCGGTCAGGTATTCGAAGCCGCCATTCCAATCGCCATTATCGCCGTCGGTCTTTCGGGCGCTCTGAAAAAGAAAAACGCCCTCGGACAAAATGTCATCATCCAGTCCATCGGTGCATGTTCGGGTGTAATTGTTGCCGGCGCCATCTTTACGTTGCCCGCTCTGTTCATCCTTCAGTCGACTTATAAGGAAATCACAATCGACTTCTTCCAGATCTTCCTTAGCTCGCTCTTCGGCGGTGTGTTGGGTATTCTGTTCTTCATACCGTTCAGAAAATACTTTGTCAAGGACATGCACGGGAAATATCCTTTCCCCGAAGCAACCGCCACTACACAGGTGCTTGCCAGCGGAAACGCATCGACAAAGACTTCGAGCGGAGGACAGGCCAAACTGCTCGTCATCGCGTCGCTAATCGGTGGTGTCTATGACTACCTGGTTGCTACTTTCGGCTTCTGGGCCGAATCGGTTTCGACCCAGGCATACGCATGGGGACAGACCCTCGCGGCTAAATTTAAATTCGCCGCTTCGTGCAACACCGGCGCCGCGGTCCTCGGTCTCGGATACATCGTCGGTCTAAAATATGCCTTCGTGATCTTCGGCGGTTCTATTTTCGTCTGGTGGATAATCATTCCCCTCATGGGTACATACGGAAACGCAGAAATCGTTGCTCTCGGCCCCGATGCTATCTTCAAAGACTATGCCCGCCTCATCGGTATCGGCGGCATTGCAATGGCCGGAGTTATCGGCATCATAAAATCATGGCCGATTATCCGTCAGGCTGTAGGTTTGGCCGGTCGTGAACTCAAAGGCGCATCGACGGCTGCCAAGCCCGTCCGCTGGCAGACAGATATTTCGATGAAACATATCGCTTATTTCATTTTCATCGCCCTCCTCGCCGTCCTCGGCTTCTTCTGGCTCGGCGTGATCCATACGTTCTGGCAGGCTGCTGTCGCCTGGATTGTCGTTGTACTCATCGCCTTCCTGTTCACCACTGTTGCGGCCAACGCTATCGCTATCGTAGGATCGAACCCGGTGAGCGGCATGACCCTCATGACCCTCATCATCGCCTCGGGCATCTTCGTGGCCATCGGTCTTAGCGGAACCTCGGGCATGGTGGCAGCCATGATTGTCGGCGGCGTTGTCTGTACGGCCCTCTCGATGGCCGGTGGGTTTGTAACCGACCTGAAAGTCGGCTACTGGCTCGGCTCGACACCCCGCAAACAGGAAACATGGAAATTTGCCGGCACTCTCGTCTCGGCCGCTACCGTCGGCGGAGTCATCCTTCTGCTCAATAAAGTATATGGCTTCACAGGCGAGAACGCCCTCGCCGCTCCCCAGGCAAGCGCAATGGCCAAGGTCCTCGAGCCGATGATGATGGGAGGCGAAACACCCTGGATTCTCTACATCGTCGGCGCGATCCTCGCCTGCATCCTCAACTGGCTCGGCGTTCCGGCGCTCGCGTTCTGCCTCGGCATGTTCCTCCCCCTCCATCTCAACACGCCGATGCTCGTCGGCGGTCTGATCGCCTGGTTTGTCGGCCGCAGCTCGAAAGACAAAGAAGTTTGCCGCGCCCGTTCTGACCGCGGCACTCTGATCGCTTCGGGAATGATTGCCGGCGGTGCGCTCTTCGGAGTCTTCTCGGCACTGACTATCATGGCCGGCGTTACACCTCCTGAAAACGGAATGGAACTTAACCCCCAGATTTTCGGCCTGATCGCTTATGCCGCGCTAATCGCCTTCTTCTACTTCTACTCCAAGAAAACAGACAAGTAACAAAATCCAACTTCCCCCAAAAGAAGGGACTGTCCTGATGGGCAGTCCCTTTCTTCGTTTAACGATTATAATTACTTATAAATATGATCAATAGTCGGTTTTGTCGTTTCGTAACGCGGCATACACATTCCTGAGCTTGATCCGATATACGTAGGATCGGA
>CAYVXC010000101.1:0-7258 GCA_964454925.1 uncultured Bacteroides sp. | reverse complement strand
TGCAGTTGTCAACCGAGAGAGCTTCGAGATGGTTACCCTGAACGTTTACAGTTTCAAGAGTGGGCGAACCGGCAAGGTTCAGTTCGACGAACAGATTGTTCGAGAGGTTGAGGTTCTTGATGGCAGGAACGTTGTTGAGGGCAAGGCTGGTCAGACGGTTGTTGTTAAGAGAAACGTCGGTCAGCTGAGAAGCGTTGGTAAGATCGATTTCAGCGATTTTATTGCGCGAAACGTTAACGGTTGTCAGAGCAGTTGCGCCTTTAACGTCGAAAGCGGTCAGAGCGTTACGAGAGACATCCACGGTCTGAAGAGCGGTGAAACCGGCAAGATTCAGTGTACCTGCAAGATGTTTGTCTTTCCATTTGATTTCGGTTACACGGCCGTTTTCAACCTTCACGCCTTCCCAGGTAGCGGGATTTGAAGTATCGGAAATTTTCAGTTCCTGAGCATTTGTGGTACCCTTTTCAGAGGTTTCTGCAAGAAATGCCTGGAGCTGTTTAAGTTCGGCTTTGTTGAATTTTTGAGCGAATGCCATGGAGCTTCCCAGAGCGAGAACGATCAAGAGAAATACTTTTTTCATAATAAACAGTTTTGTTTAGTTAATATCACCTAAATAAGCTAATGTGTTAATTTCAGTTTTGAGGACGATTTCTATGGTATCAGAGTTCATCCGGCAAAGTCACTTTTCAGCGACTTTACATATCAAACGCGAATTTAATAAATTTTGTTTTTGAATGGTGTTAATTTTTACAACTTTTTTTCAACTTTTTTCGGGCAATTTCTCCAACAAGCTATCTGCTAAAGCATTAGCCGCTCTCACTCCATCTATAGCCGCTGAGACAATTCCTCCCGCATAACCGGCTCCCTCTCCGGTAGGGAACAATCCCGGAATGTCTATATGGTTGAGTGTTTCGGGATGGCGCGGAATTCTGACAGGAGCGCTTGTACGGGTCTCTGGACCTATGACAATGGCTTCTTCAGTCAGAAATCCGGGTGATTTTTTACCGAAAACCCTAAAGGCCTCACGCAGTCTGGTACTCACCGGCTCGGGTAGCAGTTGATCCACGCGCCCTGTGTGGACACCGGGAGCGTAGGATGTCGGAGGAAGCGTTTTGGACAAACGTCCGTCGACAAAATCAGTCATGCGCTGAGCAGCCGCATTCTGATGTCCGTTGGCCTCTTCGTAAAAAGCTTTTTCTACGTTTTCCTGGAAATGCATCATTTTTAACGGATCGTCAGCCCCATCGCCGGGAATGTCTTCGGGTAGTATCTCGACGACCATTCCTGAATTTGACCATCGGGTCCCACGGTTTGAGGGCGACATTCCGTTGACTACCATTTCACCGGACGAACTGGCGGCAGGTACCACAACTCCTCCGGGACACATACAGAACGAATAGACCGCGCGATCTTCCACCCGTGTCAAATGACTGTATTCAGCCGCCGGAAGATACTTTCCCCTACCCTCGGGCGAATGATATTGAATTTGGTCAATCAGCCGGCTCGGATGCTCAAGTCTGACTCCTACAGCGATTCCTTTGGGTTCGAGTGTCACCCCTCGGGTATTGAGCATCCGATATACGTCACGCGCGGAATGGCCGGTCGCAAGAATGACTTTGCCTGAAAAACGTTGCCCGTCGGAAGTAACAACACCGTCCACACGTCCGTCCCGGTCAAAAGTCAGATCTGTCATGCGCGTGTTGAACAATACCCGGCCCCCGGCTCCAATGATCGTCTGACGGATAGCCTTGATGACGCCGGGTAATAAATCTGTTCCGATATGGGGATGAGCATCTATCAGAATCGAGTCCGGAGCGCCGTGATCGTGAAAGACCTTGAGGATGGCTTCTACCGACCCCCTTTTCTTTGAACGGGTGTAGAGTTTTCCGTCGGAATAAGCACCCGCTCCGCCTTCACCGAAAGCATAGTTAGAGTCAGGATCGACAGTATCGGTCCTCGCAATGGCCGCCAGGTCCTTCCGGCGACTGTCAACGTCTTTGCCTCGCTCGATTACGATCGGTCGAATTCCCCGTTCTATCAGGGAAAGAGCAGCAAAAAGTCCGGCCGGACCCGCTCCGACAACGATAGCCTCGGGTGCGTCCCCGGCAACCGGCCTGTATTCCTTTCTAACAACAGCAGCCGTTTCGTCCACACGGTCAATATAGGCATCGACTGTCAAACCTACCATAACTTGGCGCTGACGGGCGTCGATACTTCGACGGATGATGTCTGTCCTGACAATTCTTTTTTCGTTAACACGAAGTTGTCTGGCGACTTCGCGGGTAAGGAGCGAAGGAGTGGCCGCGATCCGCGGAATCACTCTCAGAGTCAGTGTTTCTTTCATTTCTGATGATCCTCCTGAACTTTTAAGGCGGCGAACCGACGATTTGTTTTTCTTATCCATACGATAGCAGTCACAGCGGCGAGGACAGCAGCAAGAACATCACTACCGGCCATTGACATCCAGACACCTTTCACTCCGAAATAATCGGGCAGAATCCACAAAAGCGGCAACAAGAAGATTAGCTGACGTGTAAGCGAAAGGAAGATTGACGGGACAGGGCGTCCGACCGACTGGAAAAAGTTCTGAATGATAATCTGGGAACCGACCACGGGATAACAGATAAAATAGACCCGGAATCCTTCACGCGCGATACCGATCATTGTTTCATCGGTCGTAAAGAGTCCGCTGATCGCATCAGGGAACAGCTCGGTTACAAGCCAGCCGAACGTCGAGATTCCGGTCGCTATCCAAATTCCGCGAAAGAGGGTCTGCTTGACACGATCCCAATGATTTGCACCATAGTTGAATCCCAGGATAGGCTGCATTCCCTGTGAAACACCGAAGATAATCATGACAAAGAACATTGTCGTACGGTTAATGATGCCGTATGCGCCTACAGCCTCGTTTCCGAGAGGGCCCGCTGCATCAAGCAGCGATTTGTTAAGAAAGACGACAACGAAACAAGCCGTACAATTCATCAAAAACGGTGAGAGGCCTATACCGTACATCTTTTTAATAAGACCCGGGACAAACCACCGGCAACGACGGTCGAAATGAACGACGCTATCTTTCCTGAAGAAGTGAGACACAACCCAGATCGCGGCCACAAACTGACCACACAAAGTTGCTGTAGCCGCCCCTTTGATGCCCCATTCGAAATGAAATATAAATATCGGAGCAAGTATCAGGTTCATACCAACCGAAAGCAGAGCCGAAACCATCGCCTTTTTCGGATAGCCGGTGGCTCGCATGATATTGTTCAGGCCGAGGAAGACGTAGGTCAACGGCGTTCCCAGCAAAATCACGACCATAAACTCGCGTGAATATGGGAGAGTCTGGGGAGTAGCACCGAAGAAAATCAGAATATCATCGAGAAACCATAGTGTCAGACCGCCGAATACGAGTGCATGGATCAGACACATGACAACCACATTGTTCACTACGTCGGTCGCACGTCTTATATTACGCTGACCAAGGAAAATCGAGCTGATGGTCGCACCACCGACCGCGATCAGAGTACAGAAAGCTACCACCAGGTTCATCAGCGGGAAGGTAATTGCCAAACCAGCAATTGCCATCGGCCCGACTCCGTGTCCGATGAATATCGAGTCGATGATGTTATATAGCGAAGTCGCCACCATCGCTATGATGGCAGGGACCGAATACTGCACGAGCAGTTTGGTTACTGACGAGGTGCCGAGAGTCAGCTGTTTTTCGCTGGCACTGACCGACCCGGGACTATTTAGAGAGGCCGGAGACTCATCGTCAACAGGTGTTTTATTATCTGAATCTGATTGCATGGAAATTGTTTTTACAATTCTTATAACAAATTTTCCTGTGAAAGGTGTTATCTTTGCACCTAAATTTTATTTCTCAGCTAATCATGACAACTACTGAAAAACAAAATATAGCCGTTCTTTTCGATCTTGACGGCGTTCTTGTCGACTCCGAAGGTATATACACCGAGTTCTGGGCCGACATCGACCGGCGCTATCCGACCGGTGTCGAGGATTTCGCCCACGTCATCAAAGGCAATACGCTCGCCCGCATCCTCGGGACATATTTTCCAGACGAATCGGTCAGGCAAGCCATCCTTGTCGAACTAAAACGTCAGGAGGAAGAAATGGTCTACCAACTGTTTCCGGGAGTAGCCGAACTTGTCGAATCTCTACGAGAAGAGTCGATTCCGACCGCTATCGTGACAAGCAGCAACGCCGCCAAGATGAATCATCTTTTCAATGCTGTGCCTATTCTCCGCGATTACATAGATATAGTCATCACTGAGGAAGACGTCACGAAATCCAAACCGGATCCCGAAGGCTATCTGAAAGCTGCCGGACGCCTCGGCTTCGAGCCATCCCGGACCGTGGTGTTCGAAGACTCACTTGCCGGCGTTGAGGCCGGACGACGTGCCGGGGCCGTAGTCGTCGGTGTGGCTACAACTAATCCTCGCTCAGCACTCGAGCACATGGCGGATGTCATCGTCGATCTGGCATCGGAGATGACACCGACACGCATCCGGGAACTGTTTGACTGACACGCTGAGTTACTTCACGGCTTTGAAGCTCATATCGAGTCCCTTCACCGAGTGAGTAAGAGCTCCGACCGAAATGAAATCGACACCGGTTTCGCCATACTCACGAAGAGTATCGTATGTAATTCCGCCCGACGATTCGATTTCAACATCGGGATTGGCTTTACGGATATGTGCGACAGCTTCACGTGTACGTTCGACATCGAAATTATCCAGCATGATGCGGTCGACGCCGGCGGCGAGCGCCTGATCGATTTCCTCGGTATTACGGACTTCCTGTTCGATTTTCAGATTTTTACCGTTGTCGGCCATCCAACGCCGTGCGGCGGCAACCGCCTGGGGAATTCCACCTGCAAAATCGGTGTGATTGTCCTTGATTAGAATCATATCGAAAAGACCGATGCGGTGATTCGTTCCTCCGCCGATAGCGACCGCTTCTTTCTCCATCATTCTCATTCCGGGAGTGGTCTTGCGGGTGTCGAGGACGCGTGCACCGGTTCCCTCAAGACGCTTCTGATAGCGCGATGTGGTCGTGGCGATGCCGCTCATACGTTGCATTATGTTCAGCATCAGACGTTCAGTCTGAAGAAGAGATCTTACAGGGCCGGTAACTTTGAAAGCAATGTCACCGGGTTTTACGTGAGCGCCGTCGTTGATGAATACTTCCATCTTCAGCGAAGGGTCAAATCGGTTGAATACCCGCCGGGCCATTTCAACGCCGGCAAGAATGCCCTCCTCTTTTATAATGAGTTGCTGAGTCCCAATCGCATCAGACGGAATAGTGCTGAGAGTGGTCGCATCGCCGTCACCGATGTCTTCTGCAAATGAGAGATCAATCAGCCCGTCAATAAGTTCGTCTTTGGTTTTCATATATTCTTCGTAGGGTTAGTTTCGGGTAGATTTAGCTTTAACATGGCAAAGATACACATTTTTCATCGATTTTTCGTACCTTTGAGCCTAAAACGCCACTGTCACTATGAAGATAACATTTACCGTCGTCGGCCGTAACGGCGACCGCGCCATCGAAGATCTGATTGACCGATATCTCAAACGCCTGACCCACTATGTCCGTTTCGATGTCCGTCAGATTGCCGATGTCAAAATTCCAAAATCTGCGACAGCCGATGTCCAAAAAGAGCTTGAAGGCCGTGCAATTTTAGCATCGGTAGATCAATCAGACCATGTGGTTCTGCTTGACGAACGCGGAAAGGAACCGACCTCGCGTGGTTTTGCCGAGATCATCGAGCGCCACATGCTCAGCGGCACCCGCAATCTCGTTTTCGTAGTAGGCGGTCCGTTCGGTTTTTCTCCCGATGTCTATAATCGTGCCGATTCGATGATCGCCCTTTCGCGGCTGACACTGACCCATGAAATGGTCAGGCTGTTCTTCGTCGAACAGGTCTATCGGGCCTTCACCATCATCCGTGGCGAAAGCTATCATCACGACTAACGCACTTCGGTTTATCGTAGAGCGCGGCGGGTGTAGAAACGGCTCGTAAACAAGATGAACAATGCCGCACCGAGGCCCTGAATTATCGCCGCGAACCAGAAAGCCGCTCCAAAGCCCAACATCTCAGCAAGAAAACCGCCGACAAGAATTCCGAGCCCCATTCCCAGATCCCACGAAATCAGAATCGAGGAATTGGCTGTTCCGCGTTGGTCGTTGCGGGCAACGCCGACAAACATGTTGAGAAACGCCGGATACATACGGCCGTTACCAAGTCCGATCAAGAGTGCGGACAGATAATAAGCCCACTGGCCGAGTGACAGGGCGAACAAAGTGAATCCGACTAATGACAATAAGACTCCGTCACGACAGTTGCCCGTAAGCCGGCCTTCACGCAAAGCCTTCGATCCGGAAAGTCGGGAAAGTACAAGACCGCCTGAAAGAATAGCGAAGAATATACCCGTGCCGTCGGTGATTCCAAGTTCTTCCTGGCCATAAATCGCAACATAGTTAGACATTATGCCCCAGTTTAAGCCAAAGAAACCGATATTGACCGCCATCAACCAAGCCCGACCGAGAAAAAAGTGGTCCCAGCTCAGATGAGGACGTCCCGTTACACGCTGACGGCGAGGCAGCCTGACCCGAGTTGTCATCATAAAACCAAGGAACGACAGGCCAAGCGAAATCCAGAACAGAAGTTCGAAATTACCGGTCAGGGAATAAAGATAGATTCCGGCCGAAGGAGCGATTGCCATAGCCAGATTGTTTGACAGCCCATAGTAACCGATACCTTCATTACGCCGCGACGAGGGGAGCACATCGATTGCTACTGTACTGTTGGCCACCGTCGACGCCCCGAACGGTATTCCGTGAAACGTACGCACGATAGCGAACATCAATAGCGTCGATGCTCCGATGTAGCCGGTAAAGCATATAAAGAATATGAAGAAACAGATGGTCAGAACAGTCTTGCGGTCAAACGTATCGACTATAAAACCGCTGAACGGTCTTACGAGAAGTGTTGCGACTGTGTATCCCGACAATACGAGTCCGATCATGTCTTTGTCAGCATTGAACTGAGCGTCGAGATAGACCGGCAACAGCGGGGCAAGCAGATAAAACGCAAAAAACAACAGAAAGTTACACGTCATCACTTTCAGGTACTCGCGGTTCCAGAGCCGCTCTTTCCTCGCAGGTTCCTTATCTGATATATTTTCCATAGCTTCCATTTCGCCGCAAAATTACAAAAACCCGCGCTATTTCCCAAATACCC
>CAYVXC010000100.1:0-7295 GCA_964454925.1 uncultured Bacteroides sp. | reverse complement strand
TGCATCCCGGAGGTTTTGGCCTCGCGGTTGATTTTCGCGATGAGACCCTGAAGGACCTTGCCCGGACCGAGCTCAATGAAGTTATCGGCGCCGTCCTTGATCATGTTTTCGATGGTTTTGGTCCATCTGACCGGAGCGGTGAGCTGTGCGATAAGATTGGCTTTGATTTCAGCGGGGTCGGTGTGGGGAAGAGCATCGACGTTCTGATAGACGGGACAGACCGGAGTCTTGAACTCGGTCGCTTCGATGGCCGCCGCGAGTTTGGCGCGGGCCGGTTCCATGCACGGAGAATGGAAGCCGCCGCCGACTTTCAGTTTGAGGGCGCGCCGGGCGCCGGCTTCGAGAAGTGCCTTGCAGGCCTCGTCGATGGCTTCGTTGGTTCCCGAGATGACGAGCTGGCCGGGACAGTTGTAGTTGGCACACGTCACGACCCCGTCGATCGAAGCACAGATTTCTTCGACTTTTTCATCGGGAAGGCCAAGAACGGCGGCCATAGTCGAGGGATTGATCTCACAAGCTTCCTGCATCGCCTGAGCGCGGGCCGAAACGAGGCGGAGACCGTCTTCAAACGAGAGGGCGCCCGCTGTTACCAAAGCTGAGAATTCGCCCAGAGAATGACCGGCAACCATGTCGGGTTTGAACTCCTCGCCGAGAGCTTTCGCCAGAGAGACCGAGTGGATGAAGATGGCCGGCTGGGTCACGCTGGTCTTTTTCAGATCATCGTCGGTGCCTTCAAACATCAGATCGGTGATCCGGAAGCCAAGAATGTCATTGGCCTGTTCCATCATGGCGCGGACGCCTTCGTTGCTGTCATAGTGGTCTTTACCCATTCCTACGAACTGGGCGCCCTGACCGGGAAATACGTATGCGTTCATTGATTGTTCTTTATCGATATAATATTGGGATGTATTTTCACGTTCTAATATTGTCATGCAAAGTTACATCTTTTTCCAAAAAAATCCGTAACTTTGAGACTCAAAAATCAAACATACAGATATATCAATGGATTTGAATTTTATTTTTCCTCTATTTATAGGCGGTTTACGCGGCTGGCAGTTCATCATTCTCGTCCTGGTGATTCTTCTTTTGTTCGGAGGCAAGAAGATTCCCGAACTGATGAAAGGACTTGGAAAGGGCGTCCAGTCGTTCAAACAGGGGGTTGCCGAGGCCAAGAAAGAAATGGAAAAGCCGGCCGAGACCGACAATTCCACCCCCGCGAACCGCGAACCGGAACAGACAAAGGCGAAAGACGTTGACTGAACCGACTCCGATGGCCTGAGCATAATCTATGAGCGGACAACCCCAAGCGGACACAGGCCCCAAGGCCGAAATGACTTTCTGGGAACATCTCGACGAGTTCCGCGGAACAATCTTCAGAATGGCGGCAGTAATCATCGTTCTGGCTGTCGGCGCGTTCTGTGTGATGCGATGGTTCTTCGATGTGATTGTCCTGGCTCCCTGCCGGAGTTCGTTCATAACCTATCACGCTTTCAGTTTTATCGAAGGTGACGGTGATTTTCTTCCCGATCTCGCCTCGACCGATTTTTCGGTGAACCTGATGAGCATCAATATGGGAACCCAGTTCATGACCCACATGTCGGCGTCGCTATGGCTCGCGGCCACTGTCGGTTTCCCGGTGATTCTCTGGATGCTCTGGCGATTTGTCTCGCCGGCCTTGTATCCCGACGAGAAGCGCCCGGTCCAAAGAGCCTTCGGGTTTGGCCTGGTGATGTTCTATGTCGGTGTTCTGGTCGGATATTTCGTTGTCTTTCCCCTCGCTCTCCGTTTCCTTAGCCAATACTCGCTCAGCGACACAATCGCCAACCATCTGACACTTGAATCCTATATGGATACCTTCTATATGGTTCTTCTGTCGATGGGAGTGGTGTTCGAGGTCCCGCTGGTCGCGTGGCTCCTCGGAAAAATCGGGGTTCTCCACCGCCGGTTTTTCACTCGATTCCGCCGTCACGCGATTGTGGCCTCGGTGGCCATCGCGGCGATCATCACCCCGACGAGCGATGTGTTTACACTTTTAATCGTCTTTATACCGATCTACGGGCTTTGGGAGCTGAGCGCGTTCCTTGTACCCCCCGAACCGGCGGATGACGATACAGAAAAAGATCCCGAGCCAGCTAACTAATCCGTTCCCGATATGTCAGACAAACAATCAACTTCAGTCAGAAGCCCGAAAAAGTTCAGACTCGGACTTCTCCCGCTCATAATCATAGCCATCCTTGCCGGGATTGGAGCCGGTATGTTCTTTCCCGACGGACTGACGCGTGTGTTTGTCACCTTCAATTCGATTTTCTCGTCGTTTCTCGGGTTTATCATCCCGTTGTTGATTGTCGGGTTTGTCGCTCCGGCCATCGGTGAGATCGGACGCGGCGCGGGAAAAATGCTCGCCTTCACGGCGGCTCTGGCCTACGTGGCCACCCTCCTGGCCGGATTGTTCAGCTATCTGACCGGCTCAACCGTGTTTCCTTCGCTGATCGAGGTCGACCGCTATATGGCCGTCGAAGGCTCGGCGGTCGAGCTGGCGCCATATTTCACCATGGATATCGAGCCGCTGATGTCGGTCATGACAGCCCTGATACTGGCTTTTACACTCGGACTCGGAGTGGCACGCCTGAAAACCAACTCTTTGAGAAACGGACTGAACGATTTCCGCGACATTATTTCAATGGTCATCCGCGGCGTCATCATTCCGCTCCTCCCGGTTTATATTTTTGGTATCTTCCTGAATATGACGGTGTCGGGAGAGGTCGGCCCGGTGATGAAGACATTCGCCTCGGTCATCGTGGTGATCTTCATCATGCATGTCCTTTTACTGGTCGGTCAGTTCGTGATCGCCTCGTTGTTCTCGGGCGCCAATCCGCTCAAGGCGCTATGGACGATGATGCCGGCCTATTTCACCGCGCTCGGCACCCAGTCGTCGGCCGCCACCATCCCGGTTACTCTCAAACAGACGATTGTGACCGGGGTTGACAAGGATGTTGCCGGATTCGTCGTTCCGCTCTGTGCTACGATCCACATGTCGGGCTCGACACTGAAAATTGTCGCTTGTGCGCTTGCGCTGATGATCTCCCACGGCTATGGCTACGACTTTTCGATGTTCGCGGGGTTCATCGCCATGCTGGGTGTCACGATCGTGGCCGCTCCCGGTGTTCCGGGCGGAGCGATCATGGCGTCGCTAGGACTGCTTTCGGGTATTCTCGGTTTCAGCGAGGCTGACAATGCACTGATGATCGCCCTCTACATAGCAATGGACTCGTTCGGAACCGCCTGTAACGTCACCGGCGACGGCGCGCTCGCCCAGATCGTCAACCGCTTTTTCGGAAGAACGGGATCTCTCAGACACCCGGTTCCCGAAGTTTCTGAATAAACACTCTTTACGCAGGTGCCCATGAATATTTTAAATAAATATCTAACCGCTTTGGTATCCGCGCTGTTGCCGGCCGTGGTAGCGGCCGTCGCTCCGGCTGACACGCTCAGATGGTCGGGACGGATTGTCGGAGGCGGTTCAACCGGCGATTTCGCTCCCTATCTGATAGGGGCCAATTCGGGTGGCAGACATGTGATGAAGTCGATCTTCGGGGTCGAGGCCGAAGCGGTCAAGGAGGTCAATCATGAACGTCGTTTTTCGTGGGGCGCGGGCATTGATGTGTCGGCCGCCCGACAGAGCGACGCGACCTACATGTTTTATGACGAGGGCGTCATGACCGACCGGCCCTGGCATCCGGCCCGCGTCAGGATTCAGCAGCTATGGGGCATCCTCAAATGGCGGAGCGTGTTTCTGAAGGCCGGAATGAGCGACCATCGTTCGCCGATTGTCGATGACCGTCTTTCGAGCGGTGATTTCACGCTGAGCAACAATGCGCGGGGAGTCCCGGGACTGGAAATAGGTCTGACGGGATTCAGGGATATACCTCTTACACATAGCTGGGTGCAGATAAACGCGGCCATTACATACGGAAAATACACTGACAACGGATCGATGAAAGATCGGTTCAACTACTATGACGGTCATATCGTTCTCGGTCAGCTTTACACTTATAAACGGATTCATTTCAGGACGCGCACCGACCGCCCCCTCTCGGTGACGATCGGTGTCCAGGCGGCGGGTGCTTTCGGCGGAACGACCTATTTCTACTCGCGCGGTAAAGAGACGCTCGTCCAGAAGAATCCATCGGGGCTGAAAGCCGCCTGGCAGATGCTTTTCCCGGTCCGCGGAGACAATTCCGACGGATATTATGAAGGAAACCACCTGGGAACATGGGATTTCAAGGCTTCGTATGGGCTGAAAAACGGCGTTTCACTTGAAGGATATTTCCAATGGCTGTGGGAAGACGGTTCGTCGATGGGCCGGAGAAACATGACCGACGGTCTCTGGGGCGCCGGAGTGACTCTTCCCGGGAAGAATCCGGTGCTGAAAAAAGTCATCGCGGAGTATATCGACTTCCGCGACCAAAGCGGTGCCCTCCATTGGTCGCCGAATGATGCTCCGGGAACCGACATAACTACCGAGGCGACCGGCGGAGACAACTACTATAACAACTCGACCTTCAATTCGTGGGCAAACTACGGAATGGGCCAGGGTTCTTCTTTCCCGGTTTCGCCGATATACAACGCTGACGGCTCGCTCAAGTTCAGACGCAACCGAACCCGCGGTTTTCACATCGCGGCGACGGGCTTTGTCGTTCCCGCTCTGGAATGGACCGTGAAATTCAGCCACGGTGTCGCCTGGGGCGACGGCCGGAGACCCGATCCGAGAGCTTTGAAGAACACTTCGGCGGCCGTTGGGGCTGTCTGGGATGCCTCGTGGCTGGCGCGCGGACTCTCGGTGTCGGGCATCGTTGCGTTTGACGCCGGAAAACTGCGCGGTGACAGCTTCGGCACGCTTGTTTCCGTGGCCTATTCGGGTAATTTTAGCTTCAATCCATCCAAAAACTTCTGACGATGAAGAAACAATCAGCGATACGTCGTTTTGTCCCGATATTATTTTTCTTTATTCTCGGGTTGGCCGGTTGCAGGGTGAACAATGGAGACATCGGACCGCTCTATGGAACCTGGAATATCGAAAGCGTGACGGTCGACGGTGTCGAATATGAAGACTGGCGGACCGAGACTCACCCCTGGACAACGGTTGAGTTCCAGAATAATATATGCATGTTCAAGCAGGCCTTTGAGCCCAACGACTATCTCGTGCGCGTATGTACCTGGTCGTGGCTGAACGGAACTTCGACAGAAAATTCGGTTCTGGTGCTTGATTTCAATCATTCCGACGACGCGAATCCACCGGGAACCGGAATTTATGCGGCCCCGTCGTGGCTCTTGTTGTCGGACATGATGAAGTGTGAGATGATGGTCGACTGGTCAGGCCACGACCGGCGGATGAAATGGACGACTGTGAATTCAGAAGGCCGGAAGCTGGTCTACAGGCTCAGACAAACTTGGTAAAAATTCAACAGACACGATATATGATAAACAAAGAAAAACCGGTGCTTGTGACCGGAGCCGATGGTTTCATCGGTTCCCATCTGGTCGAACTTCTGTTGGCCAAAGGCTTCAACGTCCGCGCACTCGCTCAATATAACTCGTTCAATACATGGGGCTGGCTCGACACGATTCCGGCCAACAGCCGTCTGGAGGTCGTGACCGGCGACGTAAGGGATCCGGATTTCTGCCGGACGATCAGTCGCGGGGTCGGCACGGTTTTCCATCTGGCGGCCCTGATCGCGATTCCCTACAGTTATCTGGCGCCGGATTCTTACGTCGACACCAATGTGAAAGGTACGCTTAATATGGTTCAGGCCGCCCGCGACATGGGTGTCGAACGAATCATAGTCACTTCGACAAGCGAGGTCTACGGGACAGCCCGTTATGTTCCGATTGACGAGGCCCATCCAAAGCAGCCTCAGTCGCCATATTCGGCCACAAAAATCGGAGCGGATGCCATCGCGCTGAGTTTCCATAACGCTTTCGATACTCCGGTTGTCGTTGCCCGTCCGTTCAACACCTACGGCCCGCGTCAGAGTGCCCGCGCGATAATCCCGACAATAATTACCCAGATAGCCAACGGAGCCCGCGAGATTAAGGTGGGCGATTTGACCCCGACCCGCGATTTCAACTATGTCGGCGACACTGTCCGCGGATTCCTTGCGCTCGCCGAGGCTGACGGCGCCGACGTCATAGGGAAAGAGATCAATATAGCGACCGGTAAAGAAGTGTCGATGGCCGATACTCTCAAAACGATTGCCATGCTAATGAATGCTGATGTGGAGTGGGTGACTGATCCCGAACGGCTGAGACCCGGAAAGAGTGAAGTGTTCCGGCTTCTCGGTGATAACAGTCTCATCACGTCGATCACTCCGTGGCGTCCGCGCTGGACCCTCGAGGAAGGTCTGAGAGCGACTATCGATTGGTTTACGCGTCCCGAAAACCTGAACAGATATAAAGCCGATATTTACAACCGATGATGAAGGATGCCAGTGGGGTCGAAAATAGCCCGGTAATGATCGGGGGTGGAGGTCACGCTCTGTCGCTCGCTTCGATGGCACCCGCCCGACAGCGGCCGACCCGCTATGTCGATATCCGGCCCGATGTCCCGGCGTTTGTCTGGCTCGGTGATGACGACACATTCCTGAATGACGGGAAAAATGACGGCCGACCGGTTATCATTACCTATGTCTCGCCGCGGTCGTGTTCGCTAATGCCGCGTCGGGGTCTCATCGAAAAATATTCTTCCCATCCGTTCGCAACCATCGTTTCCGACCGGGCCATAATCGCTCCCGACGTTTATCTCGGAGCCGGCACGGCCGTGTTCCCGGGAGCGATCATCAACTCCGGGGTCTTTCTCGGAGACCATGCGGTCGTTAATACCGGGGCGATAATCGAACACGGAGTCACCGCCGGAACCAACGTTTTCTTCGGGCCCGGTTCGGTAACGGCGGGCGGCGTGACAATCGGCGAAAACGTTTATATAGGAGCGGGGGTGACGGTTCGGAATGGCGTGACGATTGGCGATAATATTACGGTCGGGGTTGGCGCTGCCGTCGTTGGCGATCTGACCGAGCCGGGAGTTTATGCCGGGGTTCCGGCCAAGCTGTTGAAGAAATGGTGAGAAATAAAACTATAATAATTGCTGAGGCCGGTGTGAATCACAACGGTTCGCTCGAAATGGCCCTGAAACTGGTTGAGGCAGCCGCCGCGGCCCGTGCCGACTATGTGAAATTTCAGACATTCAAGGCTGAGAATCTTGTCACGGTCAAAGCGCCCAAAGCTGAATACCAGCAGAA
>CAYVXC010000099.1:0-7301 GCA_964454925.1 uncultured Bacteroides sp. | reverse complement strand
CGGGCTCGATCATCCAGAACTCCGAAAGGTGACGCGGAGTATTGGAATTCTCGGCACGGAAGGTCGGTCCGAAAGTATAGATCTCGCCCAGGGCCGTCGCACCTAACTCACCCTCGAGCTGACCGCTTACTGTCAGAGCCGTCGACTTCCCGAAGAAATCCTTGCTATAGTCTACCTCGCCGTTCTCTGTCTTCGGAAGATTCGAAAGAGGCAGCGTCGTAACCTGGAACATAGCGCCTGCACCCTCGCAATCCGAGGCTGTAATCAGCGGAGTATGGAGATACACGAACCCTTTTTCCTGGAAGAACTTGTGGATGGCATATGCAAGAGCACTGCGCACACGCAGGATTGCGCCGAACGTATTGGTGCGAGGACGGAGATGAGCTTTCTCACGCAGGAACTCCAACGAATGGCCCTTCTTCTGAAGCGGATATTCTGCCGGATCGGCCGTACCGTAGATTTCCAGCGTCTCCGCCTGAATCTCGCAGGTCTGGCCCTTGCCCTGACTCTCCACAAGCTTTCCCGTCACGCCGATCGAAGCGCCCGTCGTGATGGTCTTGAGCTCATCCTCGTTCCACTTGTTCATATCGAACACTATCTGAAGATTCTTCACAGAAGAGCCGTCGTTGAGTGCTACAAACTGAACATATTTATTGCCGCGGCGAGTGCGCACCCAGCCCTTCACGCACACATCCTGCCCGATTAGACCGGCGTCCGAGAGAACTGCAGCTATTTTGATTCGTTTCATATATCTTGAAAATGCTTGGTTTCTATTTGCTTTAAATTTCGGCAGGCATCAATCGAATGAGCCCATCTTGAGGTAATTCACTTCCTCCTGCGTCAGATAGCGCCAACGGCCGCGGGGAAGATTCTTCTTGGTGAGTCCGGCGAAGTACACACGGTCAAGCTTGGTCACATGGTATCCCAGACTCTCGAAAATTCGGCGAACGATGCGGTTGCGTCCCGAGTGGATCTCGATACCGGCCTGATTGCGGTCCGTCTCCGTTGCATAGCTGATTGCATCAGCGTGAATCGGGCCATCCTCGAGTTCAATGCCGTCGGCAATTCTCTGCATATCCTCCTCGGCTATATCGCGGTCGCACCACACGTGATAAATCTTCTTCTTCACAAACTTGGGGTGAGTAAGCTTGGAAGCCAGATCGCCGTCATTGGTCAGCAGCAGAACTCCTGTCGTATTTCTGTCAAGTCGACCCACAGGATAGATACGCTCCGTGCAAGCACCCTTCACGAGATCGAGAACCGTCGTACGACCGTTTGGATCATCCGAAGTCGTCACGCAATCCTTGGGCTTGTTGAGAAGGATATAGCACTTGCTCTGCATCGTCACAACCTTCTCGTCATATTCAACAACATCCGAATGATTGATTTTCGTGCCAAGCTCGGTCACGACCTTGCCGTTTACCTTCACCAGTCCCTGCTGGATGAACTCATCAGCCTCACGACGCGAACAGATTCCCGAGTTACTCATGAATTTATTGAGACGCATCTGCTCGTTGGGATCGGGAATCGGCATCTCATACTCGATTCGTTTTGGACGAGGAGTAAAGCTCTTGCCACGTGCCGGGAATGCGCCACCCTGCTGCGGACGGCGGTTCTGGTTATTGTAGCCGCCCTGTTGGCGAGGACCGTTGTTGTAGCCCCCCTGCTGACGGTTCTGATTGTTGTAACCACCCTGCTGGCGGTTCTGATTGTTGTACCCACCCTGCTGGCGAGGACCGTTGTTGTAGCCCCCCTGCTGGCGGTTCTGATTGTTATAGCCGCCCTGCTGGCGAGGACCGTTATTGTAGCCGCCCTGCTGGCGGTTCTGATTGTAACCACCCTGCTGGCGAGGACCGTTATTGTAGCCGCCTTGCTGACGGTTCTGATTGTAACCGCCCTGTTGGCGTTGCGGCCGCTGATAATTGGGGTTGTAAGGACGCTGATATGTATTTGTGCGCTCGCCATCTCCCTCATCAGACGCCTGCGGGCGCTGATAATTGGGGTTGTAAGGACGCTGGTAATTATTATTCTGGGGACGATTATAGTTATTATTGCGCTGATAGCTACCCTGAGGACGAGGCTGATAGGGACGCTGATACTGGCGCTGATTGTTGTATCGGGAGTTATCATCGTCCATATCAAAATTGCTGCCGCCATCACCCTCTTGCTCGGGACGGGGACGATTTTCGTATGGACGGTCGTAGCGAGGACGCTCGTTGTTTTCAGGAAGGAAGCCCTGACCTATGCGGGGACGCTTGGGCTTTTTTTCATTGGGGTTTTCCATATCTTTCCGGTTTGGGATGTACCATTCTTTAAGCAACGGACTGTGATCGAGAGAGTTGAAACATTGTTGTGAGAAGCCGTGCTCTGCTTGTAATGATGTGTTTTGTGATTATTCTGAATGTCTTTACGACCTCTCGGCCGCAATTACTAACGTGTTTGCTTTGTCGTTTGTTTCCTTTGAGTGAATGTTTGCGCAAAGATACGCAAAAAAAACGCCAATGTCAATGTTTCTGGCAAGAAAAATCACCTCCCATCCCGAGATACTATTTTCATAGTATCCATTTTTACGAAACAGCCGCCGGATGCGGGTGTTTGCATCCGGCGGCAGAAATAGGATTCCGAAATTACTCAGCGGCCGTCTGCAGAGGAGCCGGAGCTGTATACGTGCGTGCTGCAAGCTCAGTATCAAGCATATATAGCGCCAGGCCATCGTCTCCCGTAAGCTTAAGGCGGTCAATCAGGCCCTGCGCCGTCTCTTCCTCCTCAACCTGCTCGGAAACAAACCAGTCAAGCTTGCCGCGGGTCGCATAGTCGTGATGCTGTTCAGCCAGTGCATAAAGGTTGTTGATCATAGCCGTAACCTTCTGCTCATGAGCCAATGTATCTTCAAAAGCTGCCAAGGGCGATGACCACTCCGAGGGAACCTCGGCAATAGGTTTGAGGATCACTCGTCCACCACGGCTAACAACATAATTGATAAAGATTTCGGCATGGGCCTGTTCTTCCTTGAACTGAATGCGGAACCAGTTGGCAATACCGGAGTTTCCTCTTGCCTCAAAGTTCATTGCCATAGCCAGATAGAGATATGCCGACCAGAATTCGGCATTGATCTGCTCGTTCAGAGCATCCTGAATTTGTGGATTAAGCATAGATTTATTTTTTGAATTTACTTACAAACGTTTAGGATTGTCTTCTGCAAATATCGGCATAATATTTCATTCGACAAAATTTTTCAAAGCCCATTCCTTCACTGCTTCTTCAATTTCCAAGGCAGCGGTTTCAGAATCAGGAACATCCGCATCCCACGGGCGGCATGCAATCACCATCGTACCCCCCAGTTCCGGCGACACCCTTCCTCCGATTGCGAGAACAGGAACACCATGCGAGCGTCCGAATCTCAACATCGCATCAACACACTTCCCCCCTCTCGTCTGCAAATCGATCGAGCCCTCCCCCGTTACAATGAGCTTCGCCTGTTCCAAAAGCGCCCTATTCTCCTGTAAAACAGCATCTGCGCCTTTGCAGCAACAGCTATCGGGAACTACACCGATCGCATATCCGATACCTCCACCGGCACCACCATACTCCTCTGTGGACGAAGGCAAGACTACCAGGACCGCCAGCAATGCCTTAACAGCCAGCTCTCGCATCATCTGAGTATCAAATCCTTTCTGGCGAATAAAACTGATAGCCGAAAGCTCCGCCTCAGGCCCGACCATCGGACACTCCACATCACACAATCCCCTCAATCGTGGCAGCTTATCCCATGGTGCCGTTACACTTGAAAGGCCGCGCACTGCCAAAATACTTGGCGAAATATCATCTTCAATCACTCGCCCCTCAGAATCAAAGAAACGGTATCCGAGTCCTTGCAAAAAGCCCGCCCCGCCATCAACCGTCAGTGTGCCTCCTACCCCGATCAAAATTTCCGGAGCCAGTTCTGCCAGCTCAAGAGCAACCTCACCCAACCTGCGCGAAGAACGCTCATCGGGACGCACGTCCTTCAAACGAGCGCCACAAATTTCAGCGCTTACTAATAGCCCGCGCCCGTCCGGCAGAAGATATGCCCCTGGCAACCGCAGAACAGACCTGGCACCCAGAGCTTGAGCCGTCCCCTCTCCTCCGTCAGCCATCTCCACAACCCGGATTTCATCTTCCACACCAGCATGCCGAAAGCCGCG
This sequence comes from uncultured Bacteroides sp., assembly GCA_964454925.1. Lineage (GTDB taxonomy): Bacteria > Bacteroidota > Bacteroidia > Bacteroidales > Muribaculaceae > CAG-873. The sequence continues at coordinate 3,117 of CAYVXC010000099.1, read as the reverse complement.
AGCCATTGCTTCCGCAACCTCTCGCGCCTTCAGCGTGCCCTTGAACTTATCGGGCGCAAGGACAATCATGCCTTCGAGAAATCCACCGGAATCTTAGCCACACGACGCTCGTGCCGCCCCCCCTCGAACTCCGAGTCAAGGAAAGCATCCACTATGCTGATAGCCTCGTCCGGACGGATAAAGCGAGCGGGCAGCACGAGCACATTCGCATTGTTGTGCTGGCGTGCAAGCGCAGCCAGCTCCGGTGTCCAGCAGTGCGCAGCACGAATACCCTGATGCTTATTAAGCGTCATACCAATGCCATTACCGCTTCCGCAAAGCGCTATCCCGGGATATACCTCGTCATTTTCAACTGCAACCGCAAGCGGATGAGCATAATCAGGATAGTCGCAGCTATCGGCCGAATACGTTCCGAAATCCTTGTAAGCAATCCCGAGACTATCGAGATAACCCTCAATCATACACTTCATTTCATAGCCTGCATGATCGCTGCACAGGCCCACGGGAACACCCGGACGGAGAATACTTGCCATAATGATAAATCTCAATTAGAAGCGCGGGAGCGCACAAAACATGCACAAAAATACAAAAAAAATCAGAGCGACGCTTGCATAATTCAAAAAAAGTATCTAACTTTGCAACGCAAAAGCCGGAAGACCCGGTTTCTACCCCCGAATGCCCAGGTGGCGGAATGGTAGACGCGCTCGTTTCAGGTGCGAGTGCTGCGAGGCGTGCAGGTTCGAGTCCTGTTCTGGGCACAATATCAGCGAGTTAAGATTGTGATAATCACAAACTTGTCTCGCTGATTTTAATTTTTACGTGCACATTACGTGCAAATACTCTAAATCTTGGATTAACATTACATGTAAAACTATGGCTTTCGATAATAAAAATGACATTAGGCGAGAACACTTCAAATCTAATGATTTGAAATTTCTTAGAATACGCATCGATTTCGGTGGGATTCCAAATATTATGGATTTGGTTGAGGTATTTAAAAAAGTAGTATCTGAAACGTTTGGAGAAATGTTTCGGTATGAAAAACGATTGTTATCAAGTATTGATAATAGTCCAGAACTTGCGACTCTTCTTGATATTGATGAATCAATTCTTCGGAATTCTTTTGTTCATTCATTCACAATATCTAAGAATAGTGAACCCAATCCAATATCAGTGACTGTAAATATTTCTGAGTATTCTATTGTACTTGAACTAGACCCCTCGCATTATCCGGGATTTGAAATATTTAAACAACTGATTGTTGGAACTTTTAAAGGACTTTGTATTATAGAGCCATTAGTAGAAATCCGAAGAATCGGTATTTTAAAGACATCAGCATTTTGGTCTGATAATCCAAAGACTATCCGTAATCTTATAGAAAAAACAGCACTCCCTAGTCCCGTAGTTCCAGAATCTTTCCCTCGATGCACCTACGAGGATAGATTTATCTGGTTGGAACAAGAGGTAAATGTTTCTTTAAAACGTACTCTAGTTCATGGTACAAAAATTGATGATACCGGAGAACGAACATCTGTTTGGCAGGTATCTCTTGTCTATGATGTTTCTAAAGCGTATCCAAGAGAACAACAGAAAATTGAATTTGATTCACAAAAACTAAACAGAGTTCTTGAAGAAATTAACAACGCTCATTTTGAGCTTTTCAAACGTTCTATGACTTTGGAATACCTTAATAAGCACTGTGGAGATTAAATATCAAGACTAGCATTATGGAAAAGAATTTCTTCCCAGAAAGTATAAGTTTAGAAGAACAGAGTCCAATAATCAAAAAAAATCCGCAAGCAGTATCAACAATAGAGGGTGAAGCAATCTCATTTGTTGAAGATCCTACGCCTACTTTTTCAGATACTGCCTCAACATATGATGTTTTTAATACGAGGCTAATCATTAAGCTAGTAGAGGATATATAATGGAAGAAAATATCAGTATAGTTTCTGATTGTAGAAATCTTTCTATGAAAATTAAAGTTGTCGGCTATAGAAACCAAGGAGAAAGTATAATTTTTGAAGTAGTTGACACTAGTACTGGACAAATTCAGTATTTGGGTTGTGTTGATTCATATGAAGTTGGTAATACCAATATTACATTTGATTACATCAATTCAAAAGCCCCTAAAAAACTTGATCTTCTCTGTTGGACACATCCAGACGATGACCATTCAAAGGGTATGATTAAGATTTTTAATAACTGTAAATCAGACAATACCTTAATCTTGATGCCGGCCACTATGGATGAAAAGCTTAACCAAAGTCTTAATCTTTCAGCCACACATCGACAGATTTATGACCTCTTTGACGCTCATAATGAAAAAAATATAGGAATGCTTATTGGGATAAGTGTACGATTGGAAGAGAAGGTTGAGGAAATTTTATTTCAGGATATGAGTGGTAATAGTGTATCTTTTATAATACGGGCAATTGCTCCCAACGGAGGTATTATACGCGACTGGCGTAGAACAAAAAAGGAACGCGTGAAAAATATTCTTTCTGTTGGACTTTTATTGGAATTTGGGAAATATAAATTTTTACTAGGAGGCGACATGGTAGATGATGCTATTGAACAAATATACGCACCTCATCTTAAAGATCCATTATGGATCAAAATTCCCCATCATGGCTCAGACACTAGTATGCTCCTTACTGAAAGAATATCTTTTGACAGCAGGAATCATTTTGCCTGTACGACTGCATTCCCGTCACAAGGACTTCCTATGGATAAGGTTCTTGATGCTTATATGTCAAAGGGATGCACTCGTATCGATTCAACACACCATACGAATCACGCTCATGGGATTTTAGAATATGATTTTCGATTGTTTTCAGATCAAACAGTCAAACTTTCTCATATTGGCAATGCAATGCGCGTCCGCCCATGATTAAATTAGCGATAGATCACTAAAACGCCGCTGGGTTGACCCGCGGCGTTTGCGTTAGAGTTCTTCAAGTTCATCTTCGTCCTCATTCTGGGTATCTGGAGAGGTATCTGGGAAAAATGATAGGAAGACGCGGAGGAAAGCAGTGTCCTTGAAAAAGTAATTGGGATCATCTTCAAGTTTCTCCTTGATGTAGTCGAAGCCGAAATTAGCATATTGCTCCATCT
>CAYVXC010000098.1:2460-7408 GCA_964454925.1 uncultured Bacteroides sp. | reverse complement strand
TAAAATTTGCCAAAGTTACTCTCCTAAATGCTTCCCCACTATTCCCGAATCCTCTTACCCGAACGTAACCGACTGTAATTTAGCATATGAATTCACTAAATCCGAGCGGAATCCTGAGGCTTTGGCGCACGGCTCAAAAAAATATACTCTCCTGTACTGGAAATTTGTTGGTTTCAAAGTTTTGTTGTAACTTTGCTCTTGCAAAAGAGAAATAGCTGAACCCGAAGGTCTCGGTCGCGGATGCGATGCGAGGTCCTTTCTTTTTATGCTTTTGAAAACCCTTTTGTTTTTTAAAAATTACTAAACTCCTCCCGCGTCATTGCTTTCGGGCTGGCGTGATTTTTGAAAACCCATAAAACTTTATTACCATGGCTATTACCTACATGACCAAAGAAGGATATAAGAAAAAAATGGAAGAGATCGCCTATCTCGAATCGGTAGAACGTCCGCGCATCTCGGCAGCTATCGCCGAAGCCCGTGACAAGGGCGACCTTTCGGAAAACTCGGAATATGATGCTGCCAAAGAAGCCCAGGGTATGCTCGAGATGAAAATCTCTCAGCTCAAGGAGATGGTAGCTAATTCGCGTATTCTCGACGAATCGAAGCTGAACACCGACGAAGTTCAGATTCTCAACAAGGTAAAGATTAAGAACGTCGCCAACGGAATGGTGATGGAATATACCATCGTGGCTGACTCGGAAGCCAATCTCCGCGAAAAGAAAATCGCATCGTCGACTCCCATCGCACAGGGTCTTCTGGGCCACAAACTGGGTGACGTTGTTGAGATTCGTGTCCCGAGTGGTTTGATGAAATTTGAAATCGTTGAAATTTCATTCTGAGATAGTTAACTTCGATCACAAAATACAATCGGATCATGGCAACAATATTTTCACGCATCGCCGCCGGCGAGATTCCATCATATCGCATAGCCGGGAACGACCGCTATTATGCATTTCTTGACATCAATCCTGTCGCGCCCGGACACGTCCTTGTAATTCCCAAACACGAAGTCGATTATCTGTTCGATCTCGAAGACGACGAATTTGTCGGTCTGGAATTGTTTGCGAAAAAGATAGCGAAAGCACTTCGTCAGGCAATGCCCTGCAAGCGTATCGGGACAGCCGCAATCGGTCTCGAAGTTCCTCACGCCCACATCCATCTGATTCCTTTGAATTCGGATAAGGATATGGATTTTCTCGCTCCTAAACTGAATCTTCCGGCTGAGGAAATGGAAAAGATTGCTGCCCGCATCCGTGAGTTTATTCCCGAAGATATCCGTTGAACTATCTTGTAAAACCGGTTTTATGAAATTCCTTAAATGCACAAAGAAATCGCTTCTGCGCGGTGTTATGCTTTCGTCGGCAGTCGGTCTCCTGGTCGCTTGTTCGGGTAACCGCGACGGATGGACCGTCTCGGGTAACGTCAAGGATGGCGGTGACAAAACTCTGTATATCGAACGTCAGAGCGGAAATTCGTGGCTTCTGCTTGATTCTGTAAAAATTAATGGCGATGGTTCGTTCAGCTATACGGCCGAATTCCCGGGAGATGCACGGACTATCTATGCGATTCGTCTCAACGACAAGCGAATATCCCTTCTTCCTGATTCGACAGAGGAGCTGACCGTCACTACCTCGGCCGGGACATTCAACAATGGCCATAAAGTCAAAGGTAACGTTTCGACAGAAGGTATAGCCGGGGTCGACTCGATAATCAACGATGCGGTCAAGCGTGTCGGCGCTACCGCGGCCCTCAACGATAGTCAGATGCTGACGGACCTCGGAAACATCATCCTGGCTGATACGACGGGTAATGTGACATATTATGTCATGACAGCCGATGTCGAAGGTAGCCCGATTTTCAATATTGAGACACTGTCTAAACTGAAAATCAGACTCCTCGGAGCCGCCGCCAACAACTTTACAGTCCGTTTCCCCAACGACTCGCGTACAGCCGAACTGACTAACATTTTCAAGGGCGCACGCCAACTTGCAGGGATGAATAGTCAGACGGGCGTCAGTATGGAAGCGACCGTCAGCGGACGTCCTCAGATAGATTACGTCCGCCAGGATTTTCATGGCAAGGAACACGATCTCAACAAGGTCCTTGACCGAGGCGGCGTGACGATCCTCAATTTCATCCGTTTCGACCATCCTTCCGCTCCCGCAGTCAATCTTGCTCTGCGCGAAGCTTATAACAAATACAAGGATCGCGGTCTCGAAGTTTTCCAGATTTCATTTGACCCCAATCGTGCAACATGGAATCAGACAGCGCCGTCGCTTCCCTGGACGGTTGTTTACAACAGCCTTTCTGATCCGGCTGATATCCTTGTGTCCTATATGGTCGATCCGGTCAGCGGGGCGCCCGTCTCATTCGTTATTGACCGTGACGGTGAAATAGTTGCGCGCGTCGAAACCCCGTCGGCTCTCGGCGCCGAAGTCGACCGACTCTTCTAAAACACTCTAAATATTCCTCTGATGTTGAAGAAACTCATTCCGGTTGCATTTGTTGTGACTGCGGCTGTTACGGCCGCGGTCATGCATGCATCGCCTGACAAAAAAAGTACGCCCCGTGTGCTTTCAGCCGACGAAATCGCCCAGCTGACCGAGTCATACGGCAATGTGCTTTATATCCTCCAGAATTACTTCGTCGATACCCTCGACATCCGGGACCTGACGAAAACCGGATATGCCGGTCTACTTGGAAAGGTCGACCCTTATACCGAGGTCTATACCGAAGACAACATCGACGATTTGAGAAGCGTCGTGTCGGGCGACTATGGAGGGATCGGGTGTGTCATCTCTATGCGCGACACGAATGTTGTCATGAGCTCGCCCTACTATGACTCACCTGCCGCTAAAGCCGGTGTCCGTCATGGAGACATAATGCTGAAGCTTGACGGCGAGCCTGTTGCGAAGTATAACAAGGATATTTCAGAAATTTCTTCACATCTGAGAGGAGAACCGGGTACAAACGTGTCGGTGACCGTCAAACGGCCCTGGTTACCCGAGGGTGTCGATTCTATCTTTGACATCACGATTACGCGCGATAAAATCAAAATCGATCCTCTACCATATTTTACGGTCCTTGATGGGGGTATCGCATATTTCAACGTGTCAACGTTCAACAAGAATACCGCGTCAGAGATCCGTCGGGAGTTCGCCGCCATGAAATCGCGTCTCGGAAAGGATCTGAAAGGGGTCATTCTTGATCTTCGGTCGAATGGAGGCGGCATCACCTCGGGCGCGACCGACCTTCTGTCTATTTTCCTGCCACGCGGAAGCCATGTCTACACGGCCCGTTATCGTCGTTATGACGCCGAAGCGACCAAGACGAAGAAAAGCCCTGTTGATTCAGAAATACCTTTGGCAGTGATCGTCAATGACGAGACCGCCTCTTCGAGCGAGATTGTCGCGGGTGCCATACAGGACCTTGACCGCGGTGTAATAACCGGCACGAGATCGTTTGGCAAAGGTCTCATTCAGACTTCAGCCTCGGTCGGCAACAATGCTGTCCTGAAATACACGACTGGAAAATACTATCTTCCGAGTGGCCGACTGATTCAGGCTCTCGACTATACCTCGCGTGACGGCCGTGGCAGACTGGCGGTCGCCAATGACACGGTCGCACCGGTGTTTACCACCCGTGGGGGGCGCCCGGTCACCGGTAGCCGCGGAATCACCCCCGACGTCGAAATGACCTCCGATACTATTTCCGACTTTACATACACAATGTATCTTGCCGGCGTGTTCGACGACTATGCCAACCGCTACAGGAACCGTTCGACAATCACCCCGGCGGTCGCTGATACATTCGTCACTGATTCGGTTCTGTATGACTTCAAGAACTTCATTGATCCCGATAAGATCAAGTATGACCGGCGTTCGGAAAGCGGTATCTCATTCCTTCGTTCCGCAGCTCGATATGAAAAGCTTGACAACGATTCGGTAATGCAGACCCTGGAACTGCTTGAACGGCTGATGAAGCATGATTTCGATCGTGACTTCGAGGCATTCCGGCCTGAAATCAGGCGTACGCTTGAAGGAGAAATCGCCCGCCGCTATTTCTCGGATCGGGATATTTCTGAAAGACTGCTTCCGGCCGATCCGACAGTTGAGCAGACCCGTCAGCTTCTCCTCGATCCGAAACGTTATCGGGAAATTCTGACAAAGAAAAACTAAAGAAAGATGACCACTCTTAAAGACTTGACGCGCAGTTTTCTATCGGCTGAGCGCTCTGATGCTGTGACCTCCCTCCTTCGCGCACGCGAGTCGTGGGTCGGTCGGTTAGCAGGGTCGGCCCCGGCTGTTCTGTTGGCGGCCATGAAGCGTCGGTCGGAACCGACGGTGGTGATTGCATCCGACAACGATGCCGCCGGTTACATGTTCCACGACCTTTCGCGTCTGGTTGACGGTCCCGAAGAAGTGGTATTTCTTCCGTCGGGCTATCGGCGCGCTTTGAAATTCGGACAACCCGACGCACCGTCACGCATACTGAGGACCGAGGCTCTCTCGGCCCTTTCGACATCGAAGAAACTCAGATTTGTTGTCACCTATCCCGAAGCTCTCGCCGAGCGTGTCGCGTCCCGTAACGATCTTGAAGGACATTCGCTCGTCATCGTTTCGGGCGGTACGCTTGATCTGACCGAGACCGAGAAGTGGTTGCGTGAAAACAATTTCACCGAGACCGACTATGTCTACGAGCCCGGCCAGTTCGCGGTCCGTGGGTCGATCCTCGACATATATGGCTACGCGGCCGATCTTCCTGTCCGAATCGATCTTTTCGGCGACGATGTCGAGTCGATCCGTTCGTTCAATATCGAGACTCAACTCTCGGAGAGCCGTCTCGACAGCGTGACGGTTACGGCGGACGTCGACCGGATCACCGCTTCGAAGAATTCCGGAATTTCTTTGCTGGAGTTTATCTCGCCCAAGACACTGCTTTTCGTGGC
>CAYVXC010000098.1:0-2360 GCA_964454925.1 uncultured Bacteroides sp. | reverse complement strand
CCTCAGGGGATCTATCATAAAAATTTTGATCTGATCAGCTCGGATTTGTCACGGCTCATGTCGGAAGACTATCAGCTCTTTATTCTTTCGGATTCAGAACGTCAGATCGAACGACTCGAAGCGATCTTTACGGACCGTGGCGACAAAATATCTTTTACCCCGGTCAACGCTACTCTCCACGAGGGATTTGTCGACACTCCGCTCCGGCGTGCGGTTTTTACCGATCATCAGATTTTCGACCGTTATCATAAATACACGCTAAAAAGCGAACGTGCCCGATCGGGAAAACTCGCTTTGTCGCTCAAGGAACTCAGCGCGATTGAGGTCGGAGACTATATTGTACATGTTGATCACGGAATCGGCCGTTTCGGAGGCCTTTTGCGTACCAACGTGAACGGTCGTACCCAGGAAATGATCAAACTGATATACCAGAACGATGATATCGTGATGGTGTCGATCCATTCGCTTCATAAACTGGCGAAATATCGTGGTAAAGAAGGTGTTCCTCCAAAAATCAACAAACTCGGAACTGGCGCTTGGAACAAAATCAAGGAAAAAACCAAGAGCCGCCTTAAAGACATCGCCCGCGACTTGATTAAGCTATATGCTGCCCGTAAGGAACAGAAAGGCTTTGCATTTTCGCCCGATTCCTATCTTCAGCACGAGCTTGAGGCTTCGTTTATTTACGAAGATACGCCCGACCAGCTGACAGCTACAAAAGCGGTCAAGGCCGATATGGAAAGTGACCGGCCGATGGACCGTCTGATATGCGGCGACGTAGGGTTCGGAAAAACCGAGATTGCAATACGCGCGGCGTTCAAGGCCGCCACCGATGGGAAGCAGGTCGCTGTACTTGTCCCGACGACGGTTCTTGCCTATCAGCACTTCAACACTTTCCGTGATCGCTTGAAAGATTTCCCGGTCAGGGTTGAATATCTTTCGCGCGCCCGAACTCCCAAGCAGGTAAAAGAAATTCTTGCCGATCTCGAAGCCGGGAAAATTGACATAATCGTCGGGACACATAAACTCATCTCGAAGTCGGTCAAGTTCAAGGATCTCGGACTGCTTGTCGTTGACGAGGAACAGAAATTCGGTGTGGCGGTGAAAGAAAAGCTCAAGCAGATGAAGGTCAACGTCGATACTCTGACAATGAGCGCGACCCCGATTCCGCGCACACTCCAGTTCTCGCTCATGGGTGCCCGCGACCTTTCGTCGATAACTACACCACCGGCGAACCGCTATCCTATAGTAACGACCGTCACGGCTCTTACAGACGAAATCCTGGCAGAAGCCATTAATTTCGAACTTTCGCGAAACGGTCAGGTATTCATCATCAACAACCGAATAGAAGGTCTGTATAATCTCGAAGCGATGGTGCGCCGTGTCGTTCCCGACGCGAGGACAATCGTAGCACATGGCCAGATGCCCCCCGACAAACTTGAGCAGTCTATCGTCGATTTTGCCAATCACGATGCCGATATCCTTCTTGCGACTACAATCGTCGAAAGCGGTATCGACATGCCCAATGTCAATACAATCATCGTCAACAATGCCCAGAATTTCGGTCTCTCGGAGCTCCATCAGCTCCGTGGCCGGGTAGGCCGTTCGTCGCGAAAAGCTTTCGCCTATCTCATGGTGCCACCCGAGGCGAGTCTGACCCCGGTCGCGCGTCGTCGCCTACAGGCCATCGAGAGTTTCAGTGATTTGGGAAGCGGAATCCATATCGCTATGCAGGACCTTGACATCCGTGGGGCCGGTAACCTCCTCGGTGCCGAGCAGTCGGGCTTCATAGCCGATCTCGGTTATGAGACCTACCAGAGGATTCTGAAAGAAGCGGTCACCGAACTTTCCACGACCGAGTTTGCCGACACATTGACTGCCGACGGCTCCGGTACGAACGCCGGCGATCAGACCGAATATGTCACCGACACGGTTATTGAAAGCGATCTCGAAGTGTTGCTTCCGGCGACCTATGTGCCTCAGGAGAGCGAACGAATCAATCTTTACCGTGAACTTGACTCGATTGAGCGCGATGATCAGATTGAGGCGTTCGGCCAGCGTCTTATTGACCGTTTCGGGCCGATTCCCGAGGTGACACGTGAACTCATGGTTGTCCCGCGTCTGCTAAGGCTGGCCCGTGGAATGGGCATCGAGAAAGTGACGATCAAGAACAATACTATGTATCTCTACTTCGTCGACTCGACCAACAAAGCCTATTACCAGTCGCCGATGTTCGGACGCCTTCTGAATTACCTTAACATCAACTCGCGCCGCGTCAAGATTCGCGAAAATAACGGACGCCGCTCCTTCTCGGTCGCTAATGTTCCCTCCATGACCGCGGCCCTCGACGTCCTCGCCAC
>CAYVXC010000097.1:0-7429 GCA_964454925.1 uncultured Bacteroides sp. | reverse complement strand
CATCTGGCAGAATCGGTGTTCAAAGGTTTTGCGCGAGCGCTTCGTGCGGCTGTCCGTCGCGATGTTTTCTCCGACGATCTCCCGTCGAGCAAAGGTATGCTTTAACCCTCGTTCCTTCAACTATGATAGCTATAATCGACTATAAAATGGGTAATCTCCGGAGTCTTATGAATTCGCTCCGGAATCTTGGCGCCGAGTATGTCGTGACGGCCGACCCGGCCGTTATCGAAAGCGCGTCGCGCGTCATTCTTCCCGGCGTAGGCAACGCCGGCCGCGCGATGGCCAACCTGCGCGAAGCGGGCCTTGTGGAGGTCATTCGCCGGCTGCGTCGTCCGGTGCTCGGGATCTGCGTCGGGATGCAGGTTATGTGTCGCCACTCCGACGAGGGCGATGTCGACTGCATGGGAATTTTCGACACACATGTAAAACAGTTTGTACCCGGGCCCGAACTCAAGGTCCCTCATACCGGTTGGGATACCATCGGCAATCTCGAATCCAAACTCTTCCGCGATGTCCCGTCGGGGTCGTTCGTCTACTATGTCCATTCGTTCTATGCCGCTCTGTGTCCCGATACTATCGCAACGACCGCCGTTGCCGACCCGCGGATGTTCAGCGCCGCGTTGAAATATGAAAACTTCTACGGGACCCAGTTCCACCCTGAGAAAAGCGGTGAGACAGGGCTGAAAATTCTTGAAAACTTTATCAGACTTTAATCATGAATATCAAGATAATACCTGCCATAGATCTCATCGGCGGACAGTGTGTCCGGCTCAGTCAGGGCGACTATGACCGGGTGAAACGCTATGACGCTGACCCGGTGAATATGGTCAGACGATATGTCGATGCCGGTTTCAGCGACATTCATGTTGTCGATCTCGACGGAGCGAAGGCTTCGTCACCCGTCAACCTCGCTACTCTCGAAAAGATGGCGACGGTCCCGGGTGCGCGGATCGAGTGGGGCGGAGGAATCAAGACCCGCGAGGCTCTTGACCGTGTCCTCGGAGCCGGAGCGGCCTATGCAGTCATCGGAAGTGTAGCCGCCTGCAACCCCGGGCTGTTCGAGGAATGGCTCGGCGAGTTCGGAGGCGAGCGGCTGGTTTTCGGAGCCGATCTTCGCGATGGACGTCTGAAAGTCGGCGGATGGCTCGGTGATGCGGATATTACGATGGATGATCTTATGAACCGCTTCATTCCGGCCGGTCTCCGACGGACAATCAGCACCGACATTTCTCGCGACGGAATGCTTTCGGGGCCGGCTTTCGATATGTATGCCTCGTTCTCTGACCGCTATCCAGGCCACGATTTCACCGTTTCGGGCGGAATCAGTTCAGCCGACGATATCCGTCGTCTCGAACGGATGGGGCTCCACAGTGTCATAGTCGGTAAGGCTCTTTATGAAAATCATATAACTCTTGACCAACTGTCATGGTTGCAAAACGAATAATCCCCTGTCTCGACGTCCGCGACGGTCAGACCGTTAAAGGAATCAACTTCAAGCAGCTCCGTCAGGTCGGCGACCCCGTCGAACTTGGAGCCTACTATGCCTCGACCGGAGCCGACGAACTCGTCTATCTTGACATCAGCGCCACCCTCGAAGGACGTGACACCTTTACGCGTCTTGTCGAACGGATCGCCGACCGGATCAATATTCCGTTCACCGTCGGCGGTGGAATCAAGTCGGTCGATGACGCGGCCCGGCTTCTCGACGCGGGGGCGGATAAGATCACGGTCAACAGTGCTGCCGTGGCCGATCCCTCCCTCATTGACCGAATCGCCGCGCGCTATGGCTCTCAGTTTATTGTGCTCGCTGTCGATGCCCGGCGCGACGAAACGGGGACGTGGCGAGTCACCACCCACGCCGGCAGTCGGTTGACCGACCGAGAACTCTTCGAGTGGGCGCGCCAGGCCGAGGATCGCGGGGCCGGTGAAATTATGTTCACCTCCATGGATCACGACGGAACCCGGTCGGGCTACCCCTGCGAGACGTTCGCGCGACTCGCCGAAGCGGTCACTGTCCCGGTCATCGCATCAGGCGGCGCCGGAACCGTCGCCGACATCGCCGACGTGCTGACAGTCGGACGTGCAGATGCAGCGTTAGCCGCAAGCATCTTCCATTTCGGCGAAATCACTATTCCCGAACTCAAACGTCAACTTGCCGATGACGGTATAACCATCAGACTCTAAACAACTATGAACAAATATACATTCGACCGGATCAATACCACCAAACTCGCCGACGGCCTTTTGCCCGTTGTTGTCCAGGATGCTGTGACCCTCAAAGTCCTTATGCTCGGCTACATGAACCGCGAGGCGTTCGAAAAGACCATTGAGACCGGCTTCGTAACCTTCTATTCGAGGACCCGTCAGCAGTTGTGGACAAAGGGCGAGACGAGCGGCAACTATCTCCACCTCGTCGACATGTGGCTCGACTGTGACAGTGATTCGCTGCTTGTACAGGTCAATCCTGTAGGTCCGACCTGTCACCGCGGAACGACCGCATGTTTCGACACCCGCGAAGACGAAGGTTTCATCCGTGCGCTCGAACAGATTGTCCGTCGCCGCTATGAAGAAATGCCCGAAGGTTCCTATACGACGCGCCTGTTCATCAAAGGCGTGAAAACCATCGCCCGCAAAGTTGGAGAAGAAGCTGTCGAAGCCGTTGTTGAGGCCGTTGACGGCAACCGCGACCGTTTCACCTACGAAGCCGGCGACCTCCTCTTCCACCTCCTCGTCCTGATGCGCCAGATGGGCGTCTCCCTCGCCGACCTCGAAGCCGAACTCGCCCTCCGCCACCGCTAACCACCTCCGCCCATACCCTCCGTTATGTCATGTGTGGGGGCAAAACCGCGTGCCAGCATGATTTTCTGACATCCCGAACACCTTGTAGGAGGGTGTTGCAGAATTACCATGAAGCCAGAAAATCGGCTTCTCCGTAGGGACGCACGGTTCGTGCGTCCACTGTTAATCAGATGTTTACAATCGGACGCACGAGCTGTGCGTCCCTACTTTTCGCTTAAATTCGAGGTTCTGCAACAGCATCCCGTGTAGGGGTTAACCTCAACCTCAGCGAGAGGGAGGTCTCGGTCTCCACACCGCCGAGCCAATAGGCGTAATACTTGGCAGTTCTAATCCGAGTCTGTTCGGTACTGCTCATATATAAAGGACGTTCTAATAAGTCAGAACTCAACCAACCCATTAATGTACTATCTATTACCTAAATCTGCACCTTGTAAATTACATCTGTCTGAATTTCTAGAAAATAGCGATCCAATACTTTTTTTATTTTTCGTTGCTTATAGTCCTTCGCGTCTGGGGTTCGTCCCTTTTTCTTTATCTTTTCATACCATTTGTTAATGCTGCTCTTTACTTCTGCGGGTCTATTGTCCGGTATCTGTAATGTTAATATATTCTGATATGGAATTAGTTTACCGAAATTAATATTGTAGGCAATGTAAGTTTTTAAGCTCCACATCCTTTTTGCTAAATCAGTACTTGGAATAACCGGATTCATTAATCCGGATGCTTTATGCTCTTCTTCACGAGATATTGTCTTTCTAACAATAAGGATATAGCTTTCACCAATTTTAATATCTGGATATTTAGAATCGTCCATATCTATATCTGTTAATGGTTGTATTACAATCTCTTCATTTCCCATTTTTCCGATGTATTGATAATTAAGAACACCTTCTTTTATTTTGCTTTTGGCTGTTGCAGTTACTTCAATGATCTCGGCTACAATAATTTCATAATCATGTCCATAGTATGGCCACATTAAATACTCCCCTGATACAGGATATTCAATTGAGTAGCCGATATTACTAATAAAAAGTAGACATAGTATATGAGCAATTATTCTTTTCATTGTACTATTTATTATTTACAGTTTTAAGTTTTTGCATAAAAGACCCATTTGAAATAAAGTAATTAATCGCTTTGTCTTGATTTTTACATAGAGAATTGGGGCTGATTCCTTCCACATTCGAGTCATTCTTAATTTCAATAATTTTGCCTGAAGGATTCAATATTTGAGGAGCAGCCAACATATGAGCATCGTTATAAGTTAGCCTTTTTTGTTATATGAAAATGAAATATTACCCTCATTATCCATTTTCAGTTTGATACCACCCCCATAGGGGTAGTAGCCGTTGTGCTGTTCGACATCGTCGTCCTTGCCGGTCACCATCGCGATGTTCCCCTGCCAGTCCGCATGACGGAAAGATGTATTGAAACTCAATTCGGACATAGGTTTAAGACGAGATTTTTTTAAGGCGGTTGATTGGTTGGGATTATTTTTGCCAAAGGTAGGTAAATTTCAGCGATTTACCAAACTCCGGGACAGGTTTCGGGCGAAAAGTAGACAAAAGAAACAAAAATCCAAAAGTTTATGCTCCTTATGTAACTTCTGTCTTCATTTCGCGTGCGAGTCGGCTTGCCGACGAGGTTGTCCAGAACCCGGCATGAAGGGAGCATTGCGACCGAGTGCCGGGAAGATGCGACCCAAGCCAACAGAGTCCTAAAAGGACGATGTCGTCGGGACTCAACAACATCATCGCTTCGCGACTCAGTATCCACCCCTCCCTTTTCCGTGGGCTCGGTCGCTCCGCTTCCGTCACCCACGGTTCTTGCTACGCAAGCGGCGAGCCGATGACGTGACGACCACGTCGGCTGTGCCGACTCCGCGGACAGTTCTCTGCGCTTTTGTAGAGGCTGTTGCAAAACCGCCTGTCTGCATGTTTCCGGACACACCGAACACCTTGTAGGGGCGCTATAAATAGCGCCCTTCTCGGCATTAAGCCTTGAATATCAACATTATAACACGGTGGGTGCTATATATAGCACCCCTACTGGAGGATACGACTTTTCGCTTAAATTTGCGGTTCTGCAACAGCACCCCTACCGCGGACAGGGGCTCAGCGCGGGTTCGCGGATCGGCGGGTGATAGCCGAAGACATCGGCTGTCGCCGGGGCGTTACGAAGGGCTTCGACCGTGTAGGGGTTCACCTCAACCTCAGCGAGAGGAAGGTCATCGGTTTCGGGCAACGCGAGCAGACGGACATCGATGGCCAGATAGGCGTCCATCGGAGGCATCCGACTCGCCGCCGCATCGCTCCGGAACGGAACTCCGCAGATCCGGCGGTACATGATCGAGAACAGACGGCTCCAGCGCGAATATGACTCGCCGATGAAAATGAGCGACGAGTCGCGGCACTCCGGAACCGCCGAATTGAACGCCTGCATCGCCCGACGGCCGGTCCGGTCGCGGTTACTGTGTTCAGTCAGCCGGTCCGCACGGACCATCACCGCCGCGCGGAAAGCCCCGAAGCCGCGGATGTGGTCGGGCTTGCGCCCCGAAAACAGACGGACACATTTCGGGCTTAGTCCGAGGGGCAGACGGACATTCTTCTTGGTCGGACCGAGGACTGCGACAGGCTCGCCGCCACCGAACGTAGCCTGGATATAGGCCGAATAGAGAATCAGGAGCCGTTCGTAGTGGCGGTTCGGGTCGATGACATAGGCACGGACGGCGCCTTTCTTTATCCGTTGAAGCTCAAGACGGGCGATCAGAGCCTCCTCGGTCGGAAGGAGGCGGCGGCAGGCAAACCGGCTGAAAGGGCCGGCGAGTTCGCGCATTTTTGAAGTCGAGGTTATTTCAGCCGCCATCGGGTCGTAGTGATACCGCGGCGGAGCGATGCGTTTCTGAGACAGGTCTTTCATGCCACAAAATTACCAACCCGCTCGCCCGCGGGATTGCCCAAAACCTCCCCAAAACAAAAACGCTCAAATTGTCATTGAATTATCATAATATTGTCAAAAAAATACCACTAAAAGGTATTGACATTTGATTTATAATTTATTAACTTTGCAAATGAATTAAAATTTATGTCCCATGAAAAAATCAGTTTATTTTTTACTACCGACACTATTCGCGGTTAGTTGTTCTCAAAATGATCCTTTGTTAGATGAGCAGGATTTTATAAATCCTGATATTTCATCTTTAGATTCTCAATTTCGTACAGAGGATGAAGTTATCTTTTTAGCTCAAAGCTTAGTATCTAACGGTTCCAATCTTTCACGATCTGAAACTAAGCAAGTGGATAAATCTAAAATTATCTGTATCTCGTCACATAATTCGCGAGCTACTGATGAACCTTTGATGTATGCTGTTAATTTCACTGATGAACAAGGCTATGCCTTGATTAGCGCAAATAGGGATGTAACCCCTGTTTTGGGTATTGTTGATTCGGGTAGTTTTAATGAAGAAGATTTGGACGATTGTGAAGCCTATCAACTTATTAAACGCGGTGCAGAACAAATTGCTATGGCAGGCCCCAATCCTGACATACCTAAACCAACCCCAATCGATCCTCCTGGTCCCGAGCCATTAATTATGGCATGGAAAGAAGATACCATTAAATCCTTCCATTGTAATCCTCCTCTTGTTGAAGTTCAATGGGGACAGCAATGGCCGGAGAATATTTGCACCTCAAATCTACGTGCCGGTTGTGTACCAGTAGCTGCGTTGCAAGCTATGTCATATCTTGAACTTCCCGAATACGTTAAATTCACATTTTGGGGAGAACAAAATTATCAACGTATAGACTGGACGGATTTAAAAAAGCATAAAAAATCTCCCAGAGTTGATAAAATGGAGGGTATGGCCATAAACTTCCATTGGGTTGAGTGTGAATCTGCTCCCGGTACCCATACATTTTTAGGCAGATTCGCTCGCGAACTCGGCTATAGGTTCGGTTCCCATTACTATCAAATAGGAGATGTCATTTATTTTCAAGAAAACGGACAATGGTATGAGAATATATTGGAGAGACCAACTACCGGTACCCCCTATGATACATTCAAATCTGCTCTGAAGAATATACTTTTTAATGTTTCTATGACATATCATGGAAGCATCAATTCAGTTTATTCTGCTTTGAATAATGAAAATAACAAATCAGTCGCTATAGTCCTTGCGTCTGATAATAACTACACTGAGAAGAATAATCTTGACCGACATGCATTTGTAATTGATGCTACTGCTCATATCTATTATGAAGTAACCATTAAGTATAATTATAACCCGGCAACCGGAGCTTATGAATATATGGAGACTCCAAACTATATATTTAAAGAATACGTCCATTGCAACTGGGGTGAGGGCGGTCAATTTGATGGTTACTTCCTCACCGGTTTATTGGACATGAAAACTGGTCTTGAAACCGTCACTGAACCGGAATACAGCAAATCTCGATCTGATGACAAACCCGTTAATTACATAAAGAATGTCGAAGCAATAATATTAACTAAAAACTAAATACAAATGAAGAAATATCTGTATTATATATCAGCTATAATTCTTTCGTTCAGCGTTTTCAGTTGCTCGTCTGATGATACAGACAATACGATAACAGGAGTTTCATGGGAAACA
>CAYVXC010000096.1:0-7441 GCA_964454925.1 uncultured Bacteroides sp. | reverse complement strand
GCGACCCCGACCTTGGCAAGGTCGTGCTCTACCAACTGAGCTATTTTCGCATTAACGTTGGTGTTTTTGTCGTTTGCGATGCAAAGGTACGAACTATTTTTGAATTGGCAAGCGTTTCGATGTCTTTTTTTTCAAAAAAAATTCAGACCCATCTGCTCATGACTGATACTCAACGCCTCACGATTTTTCGTGTTTTTATTTTACTGAAGCGACATCCCTTTCGAGTATTGATGCCGAAAGCGTATCGGCTACATGAATCAGCGATACAAGCGGTGACTTTTTCTGTGCTTCACGATAGGAACGGTCCATTTCAATGCTCTGCGTCGGAAGATCCCAGGGACCCATGTGCCACCTGATTGCAAAAATTTCTTCGTCTTCAAGATCCAATCCACTTCGAAGCAACATTATAACTGATTTCTCGCCGTGACCGACCGGAAAGTTTTCATACGTTACCTGGTACTCATCAAACTTCTCATACTGTCCGACCTCATTTTTTCTAGCCCGCTGGACCTTGCGATAAATATCGGCCTTACACGTATCGTGGAGCAGAGCCGCGATCGCTATTGAATCGGGGTTTAAAGACGCCTCTGTATCGGGACGGAGTTTGACAATGCTTTCTCGAAGAGCCATAGCCATTTCATAGACTTTCAGAGAATGGAGAACAAGTCCTCCCGGAAAATTGTAATGATTCTTAACCGACGCGGGTGCCTCGAAAAATCCCATTGCCTCAAGATCTTCAATAACATAATCCATATTTTCGCGATCGGTCGCGCGGAGGATATCGATGAATTTTTGTTTATTAGCTTCTATATCTGTTTGTTCCATTGCTTTTCATTTTAAGATGTGTAATCAAAGAATCGGTGATAGGAGTCTAAGAACCGATTCAAGAAATTTTTTATGACGCGGTCTCTTTCGCCAGTCTGCAGGCATGATCCTCACAGACTCACTTTGGTCTGCCAAAAATATTTTTGTGATCCGCTCATTGAATGTCCGGGAATATATGAATAAGTTAGCTTCGAAGTTGTGTTCAAAACTCCGGAAATCGAAGTTTGTCGAACCAACCGACGTCATTTCATCGTCGATTATCAGGACTTTGGAATGCAACATCCCCGGAAGATAAAAATAGATTTTTATTCCGGCCCTCAGACACGAGGTTATATAGGAGAAAGAAGCATAGCGCAAGATCGCGCTGTCTGGGCGTACAGGAATCATTATTCTGACATCAACCCCCGCTAACGATGCTGTTACAAGTGCCTTAAAAAGACCCTCGGTCGGTAGAAAATAGGGTGTTTGGATGTAGACGCGTTGACGTGCATTAGCGATAGCCCTATGAAACATGACTTCGACACTACTCCACTGATCGGTCGGACCCGACGTGATGAGCTGAACGCCATCGCATCCACCCTTGTCAGCCACTTTGTCCGCTCGATTCATTTCAATCAACGGAAGCCCCATAAAAGTCCAGTCGACCGCAAAACTATATTCCAGTGCGGCCGTACCGGGGCCTATTATTCTCAAATGCGTATCGCGCCATTTATTGAATTTATCGCCGGTGATGTAACGGTCAGCGACATTCATCCCGCCAATATAGGCAATGTTCCCGTCGATAACGACGATCTTCCGGTGGTTGCGCCAGTTAAGGCGCGAGCCAAAAAGCTTGAAAGTGACTTTAAAGAAAGGATAGGCCTCGACCCCGGCTTTCCTCATTTCATTAAAAAACCGGTTCTTTACCTGAAACGAGCCTACGTGATCATAGATGAGCCTGACTTTAACACCCGCCCGGGCGCGTTCAATAAGGATCTCTTTTATCTGATTCCCTATATTGTCGTCTTCAAAAATATAATATTGTATATTTATCGAATGTTTTGCATTTCTGAGGTCGTCGAGCAGAGCATTGAACTTTGACCTTCCATCCGTAAAAATTTGAATAGAGTTTGAGGGATAATAATATGTACCTGTCAACGAACGGGCCATCTTAATCTGTTGACGCGTAGCCTCGCTGAAGTCGAGTTTTTTGACATCAAAAGGAGGTGTTTTTTCACGCCGTTTGAGTTTCCGACGATTCCTGCGCGAAATCATGCGTTTATTCTTGATGCTTCGGCCAAAGAATATATATAGTACGATTCCGACACCGGGAAGAAGCAAAAGGACTGTAACCCAAGCGAGCGATTTAACCGGATTTCGATTCTCCGAGACAATAACCGTCAGTATCACCACAATCGTTATGGCATATAACACCATAAACGTGTAGTAAAGCCAGGTTGAAATAATTGTTGTGTCAAAAGAATACAACATGTCCGGATACAATTTTCGTAATTAATGCAAATTTACACATTTTTACAAAACACATCACACGCGCCCACCTTGCTTAATATTATTTAACACTACAAAATATACTGGCCTATAAATTCCAGTTTATAACATGACGAAGAAACTTAGGCTATTTTTCGTTATCATTGCATAATCAAAAAGTTTTATTACCTTTGCAAAAATAAGTCACCGACATTTAACCGACTATAAATCACCTCAAAATAATTCCCCATGATATTTCGATCGTTTCTCCGCACCATTCTGACTTTGGGTTTATCTGCCGCATGTTTTTTAACATCGCTCGCATCTGAAGACAATGAAGATTATTCAGATGACGCTCATTTTGGTCTGAGAGTTGATTTCGATCTAAATCACTCCCACAACTGGGGTCAATTTCTACACTGGAGTCCGGGCGGTTCAGTCGGTGGAGCATATTACGCACCTTTTGGCAAATTTACTTATTTTAATGTAGGTGTTTTATTTTCTTACAGTACGTTTGACTACCACGGTACAAGCGGCACCAAGTATCATCCATACGATATTGACGGGTCAATGTGGGTTGTCGGACTTAAAATGCCACTCGATTTTGGCTTCAAGTATTACGAAAATAAAAACGTAAGACTTAGCGTATATTCCGGACCACAATTATATTTTAATTTTTCCATTGAAACGGAGTTCGACTATTACGGCAAGAACGATACGCAACATATCAAAAAGAAAATCGATAATAGCGGCATGGAAATCGCATGGGGCATCGGAACGGCGATTGATTTCAAACAAAGGTGGCATCTCCAATTCGAATATAATCATGCATTATCTAATTTAGGTGTTACCGGGGACTTTATCCCCAATACTTTGGCAAACATAAAACGAGGCGAACTTTCACTTGGCTTAGGTTATAACTTTTAGAACCGGGTGGTTGGAGTATGTTATGTAACCTTGTTTTGTGAGAAAATAGGCCAAACGGATTGTTATAACGTCAATTCTTCGTAACTTTGCACTCTGAAACAAGATTTGAAAACAGTCAATCAACTTATGCAAGCAGAAAACAGCATCCCTCAGGCCGAAAACGCTAACGAGAAAAAAAACGATAAAATTAGAAATATCGCCATTATTGCCCACGTCGACCACGGTAAAACTACAGTCGTCGACAAAATGCTTATGGCCGGACACCTGTTCCGCGACAATCAGGCAACCGGAGAACTGATTCTCGACAACAACGATCTCGAGCGCGAACGCGGCATCACAATCTTGTCCAAGAACGTTTCCATCAATTATAAAGATGTAAAGATAAACATTATTGACACGCCCGGACACGCCGACTTCGGCGGTGAAGTTGAGCGCGTGCTGAACATGGCCGATGGATGTCTGCTTCTTGTCGACGCATTCGAGGGTCCCATGCCTCAAACCCGTTTCGTTCTCCAGAAAGCTATCGCCATCGGGCTGAAACCGATTGTCGTAATTAATAAAGTCGACAAGCCCAATTGTCGTCCCGACGAAGTTCAGGAAATGGTTTTCGATTTGATGTTCAACCTCGATGCTACTGAAGACCAGCTTGATTTCACGACCATCTATGGTTCGGCGAAAGAAGGATGGATGAGTGAAGACTGGACCAAGCCGACTGACAATATAACTCCCTTACTTGATGCAATAATCGAGCACATCCCTGCTCCGACTGTACTTGAAGGTGACGCCCAGATGTTGATCACCTCTCTTGACTTTTCAAACTATGTTGGCCGAATCGCTATCGGACGCGTTCACCGCGGAGTGATTAAGGAAGGACAGGAGGTCGCTCTGTGTCGCAAGGACGGTTCGGTCACTCGCCAGAAAATCAAAGAGCTTCATGTCTTTGAAGGCATGGGCCGAAAGAAAGTTTCTCAAGTTGAATCGGGCGACATCTGTGCACTCGTCGGAATCGACGGATTCGAAATCGGCGATACCGTTGCCGACATCAACAATCCCGAACCCCTCCCTCGCATAGCCATCGACGAACCGACGATGTCAATGACATTCACAATCAATGACTCGCCGTTCTTTGGCCGCGACGGTAAATATGTCACCTCGAGACATATCGCTGACCGCCTGGAACGTGAGCTTGACCGAAATCTCGCTCTACGCGTCACCAAGGCTGACCATGAGGATGTCTGGACTGTCTATGGCCGAGGCGTCCTCCATCTCTCTGTACTCATCGAAACGATGCGTCGCGAAGGCTACGAACTTCAGGTCGGACAGCCTCAGGTCATCATTAAGGAAATCGACGGCGTGAAATGTGAACCCGTCGAACTTCTCACTATCAATGTTACGGAAGAATTTTCCTCGAAAATCATTGATATGGTGACTCGCCGCAAGGGTGAGATGGTTTCGATGGCCGCCCAGAATGATCGTGTTCAGATGGAATTCCATATTCCCTCGCGTGGAATCATCGGGCTCAGAAACAACGTTCTGACAGCTTCGGCCGGTGAGGCCATCATGGCTCACCGTTTCCTCGAATACCAGCCATGGAAAGGCGAAATCGAACGTCGCACCAACGGCTCGCTCATCGCTATGGAAGCCGGAACGGCATACGCCTACGCTATCGACAAGCTTCAGGATCGCGGACGCTTCTTTATCTTCCCCCAGGAAGAAGTCTACGCAGGCCAGGTCGTCGGAGAAAACGCCAAGGATAATGACATTGTCGTCAACGTAACCAAGTCGAAGAAACTCACAAACATGCGAGCTTCGGGCGCCGACGACAAAGCGCGTATCGTCCCGCCGGTGGTTTTCAGCCTTGAAGAAGCTCTTGAATATATCAAAGAGGATGAATATGTCGAGGTTACTCCCCATAGCATCCGAATCCGAAAGATCATTCTTGACGAAATCGAACGCAAACGCGCCAATAAAAACTGATTGACGAGCTATACCGTTTCCTGATGACTCCTTTTTCACTAAATATTCGCGGACGCCTTGTCCGTTACGACCGCCCGGTCGTAATGGGCATCCTCAACGTCACGCCCGACTCGTTCTACGGCGACTCCCGGTCATTCGATGAAAGCGCGATAAAACGACGTCTCGAAACTCTTCTTTCCGAGGGAGCGGATATTATCGACGTCGGCGGATGTTCAACCAGACCGGGCGCTATGGAAATTTCTCCCGAAGAAGATACGGAACGCATCGGGCGAGCTTTAAGAATTGTCCGTCAGATGACACCTGCCGGTATTGTCTCGGTCGATACATTCCGCGCATCGGTTGCTGAAGTGGCTGTAACGGAATTTGGAGCAGATATAATTAACGATATTTCAGGGACAAATCTCGATCCCGAAATGGTATCTACGGTCGCTCGGTTAAAGGTACCTTACGTCCTCACCCATTCACGTGGTTCGCTTCGGGACATGCACGAATACACCGATTATGAAGATGTGACATCCGATGTCCTCTCCGAACTGGGTGATCGCCTTCAGTGGCTTGCTCTCGAAGGTGTCAACGATGTAATCATTGATCCGGGCATAGGCTTCTCCAAGACCCTGGAGCAAAATTACAAGCTCATTCATAACCTCGAAATTTTCAAAATTTTCCATCGTCCTCTATTGTTGGGCATCTCCCGGAAATCGTTGATAACAAAATTGCTTAAAATCTCGCCTGACGAGGCACTGAACGCTACGACCGCGCTGAATATGTGCTGTCTCGAACGTGGTGCCGACATTCTAAGAGTCCACGACGTCAAAGCCGCGCGCCAGGCTGTCGAGATCTTTTCGGCTGTCGATCGCCCGTCTTCAATATTCTAAACCACTCAAAATCGCCCTACTCTACCAATGCTTGAATTTGGCCTTAAGGACCTCCTTGACATACTGATAGTCGCGACACTGCTCTATTACATCTACCGACTGATGCGGGAAAGCGGCATGCTGAACATGTTCTATGGGATCATGGCTTTCATTGTGGTCTGGTTGTTGGCCTCGGAGATTTTTGACCTCAAGCTAATCGGATCAATACTCGATAAGGTCATGAGTATCGGCGTCCTCATTCTTGTCATCGTTTTCCAGGACCAGATAAAACGGTTCCTTACTGATCTCGGCAGTCATCGACGATGGGGATTCTTGAGAAAACTTTTCAGACACCATAACTCAATCACCAGCGATGTCGATGTACGCGCAATGGTTATGCCGATTGTCTATGCTTGCATGTCTATGTCCAAATCCAAAACCGGTGCCCTGATCGTCATTCAGCAGGATATACCTCTTGAAGCATACGAAAAAACCGGTGACATCATCAATGCTAACATAAACCAACGCCTGATTGAAAATATCTTCTTCAAGAATTCTCCGCTCCATGACGGCGCGATGATCATCTCGAACGACAAGATTACATCTGTCGGCTGTATTCTCCCCGTAAGCCACGACACAAGCATCCCCCGCTCGCTGGGACTGCGACACAGGGCAGCTTTAGGTATGGCTCAGGCAACCGATGCCATTGCTATCGTTGTAAGTGAAGAAACCGGCAATATCTCCGTTGCTCACAGAGGTTCGCTTGAAACGAAACTCAATGCGACCGATCTCGAAACCCGTCTCAGCCGGGCATTCAAAACCGTCAGCGACTGACGACCTCTCCGAATTTTATCAAAGATTCGTCTTTATCTTAAAAATTGCTATTTCCGGGGCTAACATTCAATTAGTAAGTAAAAAAAGTGGGCCAAAAATTTGGCCACCTCAGGAAAAATTGCTTACTTTGCACTCGATTTGTGGCTCATCCGTAAAAAACCGCGTCGAATGATGCACTTCGCGGTGATATGAGAATTGAGATGGCGGCCATGAACCCGAAATAAAACGAAAAAAATTCAAAAAGAAAAAACAACAGCCATGTCAAAAATTTGTCAAATCACCGGCAAAAAAGCGATTACCGGCAACAACGTTTCTCACTCGAAACGTCGCACCAAGCGCAAATTTAACGTCAACCTGTTTACCAAAAAGTTCTACTGGGTGGAACAAGGCATCTGGATCAGCTTGACAATTTCGGCCGCCGGCCTGCGTACCATTAACAAACTCGGTCTGAATGCAGCCATGATGCAAGCTGCCGAGAAGGGATTTTTAAACGATAAGGATATTAAATTCATAGGATTCTAAAAAGATGGCAAAGAAAGCAAAAGGTAATCGCGTAC
>CAYVXC010000095.1:0-7579 GCA_964454925.1 uncultured Bacteroides sp. | reverse complement strand
CGTATTTGACGCCGTCGTAATCGGGTTCGTTGGTGATTTCTTCAACGAGCTGACTGTAGAGGACTTTACCGTCCTTGCCAATGACGACGACTGCGCGGGCAAGAAGGTTGGCGAGGGGGCCGTCAACGATCTGTACTCCATATTCCTGACCAAAGGCGGGATGACGGAATGCTGACGCAGCGGTGACACCTTCGATGCCTTCGGCTACGCAGAAGCGTTTGGCGGCGAAGGGAAGGTCCATCGAAACGCAGAGGACCACCGTGTCTTTATAGTCAGCGGCTTCTTTGTTGAAGCGGCGTACCGAAGCGGCGCATACGCCGGTATCGAGGCTGGGGAAAATGTTGAGGACAACGCGTTTGCCTTTGAGATCCGAGAGCTTGACGGGGGCAAGATCGGCCGTTGTGAGTTCAAAATCGGGTGCTACGGTTCCGGGAGCGGGGATGGTACCGTAGACTTCAACAGGGTTTTTCTGGAAATAAACTGTCTGCATGGAAATTTCTTTATTGTTTTATGTTGTTATTAATCAATGATACTTCAGTCTATGAGTGTCATTTTCTGTATAACAACATCAGACAGGTCTTTGTTGACTCCGATTATGATGTCCCGGATGATTCCGTCCGAGTCGATCAGCAGAATTGTCGGGCGAGTGGTGACTCCGAGCGAACGGCTTAGCGAGACGGCGTTGGTGAGGATCGTTTCACCGATGGCAGTGGCCCCTATAATGGCATCGGTCTCGTCAATGGTTGCCCGGTCGAAGGTGTAGAGAACGTTGGCCGCTTTCGGGAGTGAAGCGACAGCAGACCTGATGTCGTTGACGGTTGTCGGCGACGAAGCGACGGCGGGATCAAGGAAAACCATGATGGTCGGTGAGGCGAGGGCATCGCCCTGTTGGTAGGCATAACGTTCACGGGTCGGTGTGACAGCCGTGAACGACGGTAGTTCGGTTCCGCTGAGATTTTCAATCTTGAAATTGGAGGTGCGGAAACGCTCGAAAGCCTCGGGATAACGATCTATGAGAGTCGCTTCGTCGATGGAGCAACCTTCCGGCCGAAGCCATGTATATCTGACGGTGACGGTCTGTTCGGAAATAGACGCCGGATTGTATTCGAAAACGATTTTTTCGGGCAGTCGCGAGTTCGGGATGAACCGGTAGTCGAACGTCATCGAGTCGTAACCCTTGATCCGCTGACGTCCGCTGAGTGTCAGCGTACCGGGATTCCACTCCATCTGATAGGTCGTATCGGCCACCATCGCGGACAATGTTTCTGCCATCATCGGCGGAAGCAGGTCGGCAAACTGGGCCATGCGCTGGACACCTCCGCGGTTGCCGAGGAATGGGATCGAGTCGTCGGCGAAGTGATACTCCTGCATCTTCGTGTCGCGGTAGCGGAAGTGGTTGCCGTCGAAGTAGGCGTTGAAGCCGGTCGCGGTCTTTTGTCCGCGAGGAAGAGACCAGTCAATCAGGTAATCACATGGTGAAAGCGGGTCATTGGAGGTGGGACGATAGATCAGCGTGACAGAATAGGTCACGGGGTCGGCCGCTGACGGAAGGAGGACTTCGTAGCTGATAGCGGCGCTTAGGCAACCGCTGTCGCCGAGCGAGGCGATGATGTCCTCGAGAGTAGTTTCTGCCGAGACCCCCGCCGACCGGATTAAAAGGGCGATGGCAAGAAGAACCCGCTTCATTACTCTGTGGCGGTTGACGACAGTTTGACGATTGCTCCTGTCACGGGTGAGAAGACGGCGTTCGCGGGCGCTTTTTTGTCGGTAAACAGAGATGGGTCGATTCCGAACGTGGCACCGAGCTGGGCCACATCGATGTCGGCCGAAGCGAGGACCTTATTGTTGAAGATAATCGAGATACGTGCCGAGCCCGGAATGTTGTAGGCAACTCCGCCTTTAGGGAATTTTTTGACTTCGCCTTTTTCATTGACGGGGAGTTTGCCCTTACTCAGAATTTCATATCTGACATATACAGGTATTCCCGACAGATCGTCCTTGGCAACGACGCCATCAAGAGGAGAGACGCGCGTCAACAGCGCTTTCGCTTCTTCATCGCGGCCCGGTGTATAGGTAACGGTGGACACCTCGGTGAAGTTTGTAGTCACTCCGGCAAACATAGCCGTCAGCGCAGCCTCCTGAGCTGATAAGCCGGCGAGCACGATTTCAGTGGCTTTGCCGTCGGGGGGAAGATTGTCGGCGTCGCCGTTAAAGATGTCAGAACGCCGTTCTCTCAGTTCGAAAATGCGTGAGGCCGCAAGTTCGGCTTTCTTGCTCGGGGTAGTGGCGCGGGTCATTTCTTCGGTCACGGCTTCGCGTGCGGCCGGTCCGTCAAGGGGCGAGACCCCGGCCGCTTTAGGCTTCGGGAGCTCGGGAGTCGGGGCGAGATTTCCGTCAGTATTGATGCTCAAAGGTACACCGTCGTCGGTCAGGGTCATCGTTACCGGTGTGCCGGCCTTGAACTGGACAGTCCAGCGGTTTTCGGGATTAGCGGTGCCGCGGGTGTTGATGGTCACCGATTTGATGACGACTTCGTGGGAAGGCTTTCTGACGACGTCGTTCAGGCCCAGATATCGCTGGGCATAATTACTGAAAGTCCCGGGGGTTTTGATCGTGTGCTCGGTCTCGAGCGTGATATCCACCACCGTCAGAGGCAGTGAATAAATGAGGCCATATTCGTTAGTCTTGTCGGCGGTCAGTTTCTGGGTAGTCTGAGCACCGGCAGACAGAAAAGTCAGTAGTGAGAGTGAGGCGGCTGTAAAAATCTGTTTCAGCATGAAGGATATGTTTCTTATGGGAGAGTGGTTCGTTTGGTTTAACCGTTGACAATTTCGTTAATGGCACGACCTACAAACATGGCTATGTCTTCAGCGGTCACGCCATATTCGCCGTGATGGGCTTCGGCCATTTCTCCGGCAACCCCATGGATATATGGTGCCACAAAAGCGGCGATTTCGGCTTTCATACCCGTGGCCATCAATCCGGCCATGATACCGGTGAGAACGTCGCCGCTGCCCGGCGTAGCCATCGCGGTCGAACCCGACGAGTTGAACATTACTTTCCCGTCGGGACGGACAATGGCTGTGTAGTGGCCTTTGAGGACGATGATGAGACGATGGTCTTCTGACGCGCGGATCGCTTTTTTCAGACGGTCTTCGTCATTGTCAGACTTAGTGAATATGCGGTCGAATTCGCCGGCATGGGGAGTGATGACAGAGAGCTCGCTGATAAAGTTCAGGAGGTTGGGTCGCGCGGCGATACAGTTGAGAGCATCGGCGTCGAGAATGACCTTTCGGGCCGCCGCCTGAGTGGCGATTAGGAAATGTTCGAGAGCGTCGATTGTGTTGGCTCCCGTCCCGATGCCCGGTCCGACAGCAAACGAAGTGTACGTTGCGTTATAAGCCATTTGGGCTATATGGTCGACCATCGCGTCGTCCTGATACATCGCGCAGGGTACAGCCGTCTGCACTATCGTATTTCCGCCCGACGGGCCGTGGACCGTCACTTTTCCGGCACCGGCGCGTAGGGCTCCCTTGGCACTGAGGACGGCCGCTCCCATCATTCCGCGCTTACCGGCAAAGATCATGGCGCTGCCGTAGTCGGCTTTGGATGAGAATTTTTCGCGCGGGCCGAGGAATTGGGCGACCAGTTCGCGGTCGACCATTATAAAAGAGTAAGGCGCTTCGTTGATCGCCGTCGGGCTGTAACCGATATCGAGGACCTTCCATTCGCCGACAGCTTCGGCATTGTCCCCGAGAAAGAACGCCATACGAGGCAAACCGATGGCAAACGTATATTTCGCGTGGATCATGTCCTGGCGCGAGCCGGGATTCCATTCGGCGAACATTCCCGACGGCACATCGATAGCAACGACTTGAGCGCCCGAGTCGTTGATATGGTGGATGAGGACCTGGAGCGAGCGGGGAAGAGCCCGGTTTAATCCCGATCCGAAAAGTCCGTCGATGAGAACGGTTTCAGGGGTCAGCACCGGCCATTCGAACGGTTCGCGACCATTGATTTCAAGGAACGAGACACCTTCAGTATCCAAGAGCCGGTCGCGCATGGCACGACATTCGGGCGAAAGACCCGACGAACGCAGATTGAAGAGGTAGACAACCGGTTCATAGCCGGCCGAAGCCAACATCCGCGCCGTTGCCAAGGCATCGGCTCCGTTATTGCCCCATCCGGCAAAAACCACCAGGTCGACACCCGGACGCCACAGCTGACATATTTCTCCGGTTAGAGCCCGGGCAACCCGTTCCACCAGATCGAGCGATGTCAGACCGCTTTCTTCGAGAGTCTTCTGTTCGACCTCTTTTATATCTTCGTTTGAAAGTATTTTCATATATGCAGGGGTAATTTTTTTCGGTTGAGGTTTCAATTACAAAGTTACTCACTTTCGCAGATAAATAACGCGACTAACTGAAAAAAAAGTTCAAAAAAAATTCACTGTGGCCCGAATAAAAAGCGGGGCCCTACCGATCACCGGCAAGGCCCCGCAGGGAGGGATGATTATGCTGTCATTGTCTGACAGCAGGGTGGAACTTATTTATTGACCTTTTTGACAACGGTGGTCGAGCCGTCGGTGTGTTTGAGAACAACGACGTAAACCTGACCGTCGGCAACAGCGGGTTTGGCTACTTCGACACCGGCGGTGGTGAAGTAGGTTTCGCTGACGATGTCGTCGGCTACGATGTCATTGACACCGGTCTTGAGAGCGCCTTCGAAATCGTAGGTTGCAGAGAGTTCACCGGCGGTCTTGGTGACGGTGAACTTGCCGTCGTAGTCTTCGGTGAACTTGGCCAGATCGCCTTCGAAGACGATAGCGGGTACGCTGGCTGTCCAGACGACTGCCGAGCCACCACCGACATTGAACTGTTTGGTGATGCGGCCGGGAGTTGCTTCGTCAGCTTCGTTGACGATCAGCTGAGCGGCATAGAACAGAGCGGTTACGTTGTCAGCCGAAGCTTTGACGACGGGTTCGGTGTAGTTGTCAACCGAAACGAAGCCTTCACCGAGGTCGAGAGCACAGAGTTCGCGGAGCGAAACGGCTTTCGCGCCTTCGAGCTTGCTGTCGTTGACGGCGATTGAACCGGCAAGATAGTAGGTGTTCTTGACTGTGTTGGATTCAGTCCAGATCTTACCGTTGGCTTCGGGGGTGATACCGATAATCGAGCCACATGTGTCTACGGGAGCTTCGATAGCACCTGCGAAGTAGCAGTTTTCGAACGTGGTGTTGTTCTTGACCGGTTCACCGACCAGACCACCGACGCGCGACATACCTTTAATAGTACCGAGGCTGTAGCAGTTCTTGAAGTTAGCACCCGAGTTACCGGCGAGACCACCGACGGCGTTGGCCGACGTAGCAGTGGTTGCACCGAGTTCCGAGGTTGAAGATACGTTACCGGTGTTCCAGCAGCCTTCAACGAGGTTGTTGGTTGCGGTGGGGCTGCCCCATGCGATAAGACCGCCGGCGCGCTGTTCGCGTGCGGTGATGTTACCGGTGTTGTAGCAGTTGATCATCTTGGGACCGTTGCCTGCGAAAGCGGATGTGATACCGCCGAGCATCTGTTTACCTTCGATGTTACCGGTGTTGTAGCAGTTGGTGAGGATTACGGCGCCACCGACATAACCGGCGATACCGCCACCCTGGTTACCGTCGGCGACGATGTCACCGGTGTTGTAACAGTCAACGAACAGAACTGAGTCGGGGGTAGCGGCCGCACCGGGAGTACCGGTATTCGAGCCGACGATACCGCCGGTGTAAACGTTCATGGCGTTGAGCAGGGCACCTTCGTTCGAGCAACGGATGAAGCGCGAGCCGGGGGTGTAGGTAGTGATGATACCGGCGGTGGGAGCCGACGAGATAGCCTTGGGAGCGGTTGCATAGATGTCGGCCTTGTTTGAACAGTCGGTGAAGATATACTGGGCATTGGCGGCCGTTGTTGTGGCGGCGGCAATGAATCCGGCAATCTTACCGGCAGCGGTTACAGGAGTTTCGTTGACACAGTTGGTGAATTCATAACGACCGTTGTCTTTGAGACCACCGGCTGTACCGGCGAAACCACCGACTGTAGTTGTGAATTCATCGTTTGCGATTTCAATTTCACCCTTCGAGACACAGTTTTCGAAGGTCGAGGTGCCGAGAGTACCGACGAAACCACCGACATTCATGACTGTAGCCTTGGTGATGTTGGCGTAGTCATAGACAATCTTACCGGCGAAGGTACAATCCTTGAACTGAACGGGAGTAGTTCCGGCGGTAACGGTTACCGTAGCGGCGATACTACCGAGGTTGGGAGTGCTGGTGTAAGAAGAAGTAACGGTTCCTTTAACGGTGATACCGGTCAGGGTAGCGCCGCCATAGATGTTACCGGCGATGCCCGATGCACTCTGTTTGTTGGTGGTGACATCAACTTCAGAAGTGATGTTTTCGAGAGAACCGTAGAGCTTGTCAACGAGGGGCGAAGCGAAGGTGAACGCGCTGTTGACCGAACCTTTCAGGTTAACGTTCTTGACCGTACCGTTTTCACCGATTGTACCGATGAGAGCGGATGCGGTGTTTGCATAGCCTTTGAGGGCGAAGTTGCTGACAGTGTGTCCGCGGCCGTCGAGAGTAGCTTCGAAACGGGTTACGTTGTCGGCACACAGACGGGGAACATCAGCGCCGCCACAGTCGATGTCGGCGTCGATAGCGATGAAGTTGTCAAGCAGGTTGTCGCCTACGCTCGACATGTAGTTTGCGAGAGCAACCCAGTCGGCGGCGGTCTTGATCAGGTAGGGAACCTCGGCGGTACCTTTACCTTCGAGGGGAACGGCGGGACGTGCGGTCAGGAGAATCGGGCGTACAACGTCGGCGTTGTTGACAATGTAGAGAGTGTCGGTTTTGAGAACATCGACAGACTTGGGACCGATTACCTTGTTGCCTTCTACTTTGAATACGCTTCCGTCAGCAAGCGAAGCCGATTTAGCACCCGAAAGTGTAGCTTCGGTCAGGAAGTTAGCGACAGTGTAGTCAGCGGGCATTTCGAGGAGCACGCGGCGACCAGCTTCAACTTTGGGTTCGGCTGCGAACTGTTTCAGAGTGGGATACATTCCGGCTGAGAAATCCCAGAGGTCGGCTGAGAAGCCTTCGAAAGCTTTGCCTGAGGTGAGTTCGGCGGTGGTTACACCGTGGATGCCTGCAACTTCAGAGTTGCCCGAACCGGGGAGACCGATAGCCTGGATGTCGTAATAGCAAGTGTCTGCGTGGGGTGCGAGACCAAGACCGCCGACAGCGCCGAGAGTGGCTTTGTCGCCACAGTAAACGTTACCGAAGTCCATAGATTTGACGACAACGTCGAGAGCTACACCGGCGTTTGAAGTGCCTTCGATAGCACCCGAGATACCGCCGGCATTCTTGAGCTGTGCCCAGACAGTACCATAGTTTACACAGTTTTCAACGTAAGCACCGCCCATACCGCCGGCAATACCACCGGCACGCTGAAGCTGGTTGCTGTAGTTGGTAGCGAGCTGAATAGCACGGATGTCACCGGTGTTGACACAGTTATAAACATAACCGTTGGTCTGACCGACGATA
>CAYVXC010000094.1:0-7710 GCA_964454925.1 uncultured Bacteroides sp. | reverse complement strand
ACGAAGGACTGTCCTATCTCCACGGGACCGGCCACGGTGTCGGCCACTTCCTCAACGTCCACGAAGGCCCCCAGAGCATCCGACTCAACAACGTTCCCGCCACTCTCCAACCCGGCATGATAACCTCGAATGAGCCCGGCCTCTACCGCGAGAACATCCACGGAATCCGTTGCGAGAACCTCGTTCTGACAATCCCCGCCATGGAAACTGAATTCGGACGCTTCTATCGCTTCGAAACCCTGACCCTCTTCCCCTTCGATCTCTCGCTGTTTGACAAATCAATCATGACCCAGGCCGAAATCGACTGGATCAACGCCTACCACACCGTTGTCCGCTCGCGCCTGTCGCCCCTGCTCAACAGTGCCGAACGAACCTGGCTCGAACTCAAAACCCGAACTCTTTAATTAGCATCACACCACCTCCACCCTATATGGCACTCATCATTCCACTACGCGGTTTCACCCCGCGGATCGGCCACGGATGTTTCCTGGCCGAAAACGCCACCATTGTCGGCGATGTCACCGTTGGTGACGAATGTTCAATCTGGTTCAACACCGTTCTCCGCGGCGATGTCAACACAATCACCATCGGCGACCGTGTCAACATCCAGGACGGTTCTGTCCTCCATACCCTCTATCAGAAATCGACAATCGAAATCGGAAACGACGTCTCGATCGGCCATAACGTCACCATCCACGGCTCCAAAATCCACGACCTCGCCTTGATCGGCATGGGAGCGGTCGTCATGGACGACGCCGTTGTCGGACGCGGCGCCATCGTGGCTGCCGGATCGGTAGTCCTTTCGAAGACAGTCATCGGCGACCACGAACTCTGGGCCGGTGCTCCCGCGAAATTCATAAAGAAAGTCGACCCCGCCCAGGCCGCCGAAATCAACGTCAAGATTGCCCGAAACTATCTCATGTATTCGCGCTGGTATGGCGAACCCGACGCCAAGCCCTACCATCTCGGCCCCTTCACCGACTGATCCTCTCCCAGTTCCCCCGTAACCAAAGGCTATATAAATATTGTATAGTCTCATTATAATCACAAGTACTAATTAACTAATCACTCTCTATGAAAAAATTTTTACTCACGCTGGTCTGCATGATTGGCACCATGTTTGCCAATGCAGACGAAGTCACCTTCGACTTCCTGACCAACGATTACGGTTTGCCTAACGACGGCAACGCCTACGTCACCAACCCCACTACCATCTCCCAGGGAGCGGTAACCATCACTCTCAACGGTAACGCCGCCGACGCATGGCGAATGTGGACCGACGGCCTCCGTGCCTATGGCAAACAGGCCGCCAAAGCGCCTTACCTCGTGTTTGCAGCCAACGGCGGCACCATCGAAGCCATCGAAATCGCCTTTAAGAGCGGTGCCAAATATGAAGTACCCGAAGGAGGTGCCGGAACTTGGACCGCCGATGGCGCGACCGCCGGTAAATGGACCGGTTCAGCCGACGAAGTCCGTCTGAACTTCACCGCTTCGACCAACATCTGTGCCGCCACCACCATCAAGGTCACCTACTCGGGCGGTCAGGCCGTCAACGTTGAAGCGCCCCAGATTTCTTGCGCCGACAACACCGTGACCATCACCGCTACCGATGCCGACGCAATCTACTACACCATCGACGGCACCGAACCCACCTCGGCCTCAACCAAATACACCGCTCCGTTCGCCATCACGGCCAACACCACCGTCAAAGCCATCGCTTACAAAGGCACCGACAAAAGCCTCGTGACCGTTTTCGAAGCCGTTTATACCGGTAACTACCCCGACTTCGCCGCCTTTATCGCCGCTAACACCACCGGCACCGTCGACGGCCCCATCAGCGTCCTCTATCAGAGCGCCGACAAACGCTATCTCTACCTCAAAGACAGCAAGGGCGGCTACATGCTCAGCTTCGGCGCCCTCGAAGAAACATTGGTCAACGGCGACGTCCTCGCCTCGATCACCGGCCGCTACTCCCCCTACAACAAACTCCCCGAAATGGTGCCCTCAGCCATCGGCGCTAAAACAACCGGCACTCCCGTCGCTCCCGAAGAACTCACCGTCGAGGAACTTTCGGTCGACATGGCCAACACCTACATCGTGCTGAAAAACGTTGCAATCTCGGGCGTTAGCGGCAAAAACTTCTCTATCACCGACGCCACCGGAACCGTTGCCGGTTATAACACCCTCGCACTCGCCGAAATCCCCGAAGGCGAAGGCTTCACCTTCGAAGGCTTCGTGTCGCGCTACAACAACAATCTCCAGCTCACCCCCGTTGCCATCACCGGCGGTCAGGTAATGGAAACCGTCGCCACCCCCGTCTTCTCTGTTGAAGCCGGAGCCGTCACCGAAGGCACCGCCGTCACCATCACCACCGCTACCGAAGGCGCTACCATCTACTACACCCTCGATGGCACCGAGCCCACCGCCGCATCGACCAAATACACCGAACCCGTCGTCGTCAACGCGGCTGTAACTATCAAGGCGATCGCCGTCAAGGAAGGCATGATCAACTCCGACGTTGCAACCGTCACCTACACCATCGCCGATCCCAACGCCGAAACAGCCACCTTCGACTTCACCGACGTCACCAAACTCACTCCCGCCGTTGAAAAACCCGCCGACGGCTCGGGCACATCCGTTGCCGGAATGACCTTCACTGCCGGTGGTGTCACTATGGCCGTCAGCGAAGCCGCCACCGCCAATCCTCCGCGAATCTGGGCTACATCGGGCCAGTCTGCAGGCATCCTCGACTTCCGCATGTACAAAGGCGACTACTTCACCCTGACCGCTCCCGCCGGCAAGACCATCTCATCGATCGCCTTCACCAAAGCCGGAGGCAGCTTTGCCATGACTCCCTCAACCGGTGACCTCGCCGTCAACGGCAACGACGCCACCTGGACCCCCGGCGAAACCTCCACTTCAACCGTGACTTTCTCGGCTACCGGCACTACCCGCATCGCCACCATCGTCGTCACCCTCTCGACCAACAGCGCTGTTGAAACCATCGAAGCCGACGCCACCGACACTCCCGCCGAATACTACAACCTCAACGGTGTCCGCGTCGCCAACCCCGGTCCCGGCCTCTACATCGTCCGCCAGGGTTCGACCGTCTCGAAAGTCCTCGTAAAATAATCCCGCGCGGGTAACCGCCCGCCGACATCCCCATACGCGCCCGACCGCCCAACCGCGGCCGGGCGCTCTGCTTTATCCTACCGAACTAACTTTCAAATTTTACGAAATTTTTATGAAGCATAGTTAATCTTTGCAAAAAATATTGTACCTTTGCACCGTCAAAACCAACCAACGACATGAAACCGAATTTGTCAGCGCCTCTGAGACTCGTTCTCATCGCTATTTTAACAGGGATCGGTGTCTGCTCGAAAGCCCAGGAGCTTCCGCGCGCCGATGTCAATTTCATTGTTGTCAGCGATCTTGGCGCATTTGGCGGAGCCGACCAGCCCCGTGTTGCCGAAACACTGGGGAACGTGGCTTCCGAGTACCACCCGACGGCCATACTCAATCTTGGCGACACGTTCCATTTCTGGGGCGTGCAGAGTGTTGACGACCCGGGTTGGCAATCAAATTTCGAAAACATCTACACGAACCCGTGGCTTCATTCGCTTTGGTATTGCGCGCTCGGCAACCACGACTATCAGGGTAACACCCAGGCCCTCGTGGATTACACCGACCGCAGCCGCCGATGGAACATGCCGGCCCGCTACTACACCCGGCGCTTCAAAGGCCGCGGAACGACCGTCGACGTCATTTTCCTTGATTCGACCCCCTATCTCGGCCGCGCCCACCGGAATCCCGACATCTATCCCGATGCCGCCGTTCAGGACACCGCCGCCCAGAAAGTCTTTTTGGCCGAAGCCCTGGCCAACAGCGACGCCGACTGGCTGATTGTCGCCGCCCACCATCCTCTCTACTCGAGCCGACCCGACAGCCAGGGCCAGCGCGCCGACATTCACAACAATTTTGATCCCATTCTCGCTACACATCGTCCTGATCTCTACATCAGCGGCGATGTGCATTGTTTCGAACATTTTGCGTTCGGAAACCAGGGAGACCCGACCGACTATGTCACCTGTACTTCGGGGTCCGAAGCCTATCCCGTCCTCGAGCCCGACAGCCGCGCGCTGTTCACCTCCGGCAAATCGGGGTTCATGACCTTGGCGGCCTCTAAAGACAAGCTCCATGTCACCATGCTCGACAAGAACGGGAACATCCTCTATCAGTTCGAAAAAACCAAACAAAACAATCCATAAACAAACCCGGCCGACCCCGCGAAGGGGCTGCCACAAAAAACTAATCCTAACCAACTAACCTATTTATGAGAAGACCTTTCAATTTCACGCTCTCCGCGCGATTCATGGTCGCGATTGTAATGATGGTGCTCGGTTACGCCGGCGTCAACGCCCAGGTAACCACTTCGGCACTCTCGGGACAGGTAACCGAACCCAACGGCGAACCCATCATCGGTGCGTCGGTTGTGGCTATCCACCAGCCTTCGGGAACCCGCTACGCCACTGTGACCAACATCGACGGCTACTACGCCATCGACGGTATGCGTACCGGTGGTCCCTACGAAATCACCTACAGCTTCGTGGGCAAACAGTCGGTCATCCTTGACGACATCAACCTCGAACTCGGTGAAATGACCCGCCTCGACATCTACCTTGAAGACAACGTCACTCAGCTCAACGAAGTGGTTGTCCGCGGTAAAGGCAGCCGTTTCATCCAGGCTAAGACAGGCGCGACGACCAACATCTCGAACGCCATGATGAAGGCCATGCCTACCGTCAACCGTTCAATCGCCGACATCGCCAAACTCTCGCCCTACTCAAACGGCATGAGCTTCGCCGGCGCCGACGGCCGTAGCACCAACTTCACCATCGACGGTGCGAACTTCAACAACAACTTCGGTCTGTCGTCAAACCTCCCCGGCGGCGGTAACCCGATTTCGCTCGACGCTATCGACGAAATGCAGATCGTCATCTCGCCCTTCGATGTCCGTCAGACAAACTTCATCGGCGGTGGTATCAACGCCATCACCAAATCGGGTACCAACACCTTCAAAGGTTCGGCCTACATCTACTATACCGACCAGACCCTGACCGGTAACCGCATCAACGGCGAAGAACTCGGCAAGAAAGCCGACGCTTCGCGTACAATCGCCGGTTTCACCATCGGTGGCCCGATCATCAAAAACAAACTCTTCTTCTTCGGTAACTATGAACACGAAGCCAAACCCGGCGAAGTGATCAAGTATATGGCCTGCGCTCCCGGCATGACCCCCGGCGGCATGGTTTCTCGCACAACAACCGCCGACATGAAACGTGTTTCCGATCACCTCATGTCGAAGTACAACTACGATCCCGGTTCCTACACCAACTTCCCCGGCGATGAATCCAACAACCGCTTCCTCGCCCGTCTCGACTGGAACATCACCGACCAACACCGTGTCGCTTTCCGTTTCAACTATACTAAGAACGTTGCCTGGAACGGCCCCAACGGAAACTCGTCCGACACCGGCTATCGTCTGAACAACACCTACCGCGTAGGTACCCAGTCAATGGCCTTCGCCAACTCGATGTATTCGATGGAAAACTCGGTGACCTCGTTCTCTCTCGACCTCAACAGCCGCTTCAACGACCGCGTTTCGAACCAGTTGCTCGCCACCTATACCTTCATCAAGGATATGCGCGGCACCAACTCAAGCCCCTTCCCCTTCATCGACATCATGGCCGGTTGGTATGACAACGGGAACCCCATTCTCGAACCCTACATGAGTGCCGGTTACGAACTGTTCACCTACAACAACGGTGTGAAGAACAAAGTCGTTTCTGTCACCGACAACGTTAAATGGCTCCTCGGTACCCACCAGCTCACCGGCGGTCTCGCTTACGAACACCAGATGGCATCGAACGCCTACATGCGTAACGGTACCGGTTATTACCGCTACAACTCGGTCGACGACTTCATCAACGGCGCTGCTCCCGAATCGTTCGCCCTCACCTATGGTTTCAACGGCGAAACCGAACCCACCGCTGAAGTTGTCTTCAACCAGCTCGGCATCTATCTCCAGGACGAATGGAACATCGTTCCCAAATTCAAACTTTCCTATGGCATCCGTCTTGACGAACTTTTCTTCGACAACAGCGCCCTGACACGCAACAACGCCATCTATGAACTCGACTTCGGCGGCAAGCACATCGACACCGGTCTCTGGCCCAAAAACCAGCTCCAGGTTTCGCCCCGCGTAGGCTTCAACTGGGACGTTTTCGGTGACAAGAGCTTCACCGTCCGCGGTGGTACAGGTATCTTCACCGGCCGTCTTCCCCTCGTGTTCTTCACCAACATGCCCACCAACGCCAACCTCGTCCAGAACTCTGTCCAGTTCAAGACTACCTATAATACCGATGGATCAATCAAAACGCGCGACGAACGTCTCGATCAACTCGCCGGCGGCATGATCACCGACATGAAAGAGGTAATCAACAAGTTCAACCTCCCGACCACAAACGAAAAGCACACTGCTTCGAACAAGATTTCGGGTGTCGATCCCGACTTCAAGATGCCCCAGGTATGGAAATCTTCTATCGGTGCCGACTATAAGATTCCCGTCAGCTTCCCGTTCTATGTAAGTGCCGAACTGATGTACATGCGTAACTTCAACTCGGTCAACATCACCAACTGGAACATCAAACCCGAAAGCGAATGGAGCACCGTCGAACACTTCAATGGTGCCGACACCCGCGTCATCTATCCCTCTGATGGATCTTACCAGTACTACTCGGGCAAAAACGCCGTCGTCCTGACCAACTCAAGCAAAGGCCACGGCTTCATCCAGAGCTTCACTGTCAACGCCCGTCCCATCGACAATCTCCGACTCATGGCTTCGTACACCCACACCACCAACACCGAGGTTTCGGGTATGCCCGGCAGTGACCCCGTTTCGACATGGCAGGGCCTCATCACCGTTGACGGTCCTAACTTCGCCAACGTTCAATGCTCTCAGTACGTCGTCCCCAACAAGCTCATCGCTTCGGCCGACTGGACCATCCCCTTCACCTACAAAGGTCTGAAACGTAACACCAACATCAGCCTCTTCTACAGCGGTTACAGTTTCAACGGTTACAGCTATACCTACTCGAACGACATGAACGGCGACGGAATCAACAACGACCTGATGTACATCCCCCGCAACGACAGCGAAATCAACTTCAAGTCCGACGAAGACCGCGCTGCTTTCTGGAAATTCGTTGAACAGGATTCTTATCTGAAAAACCACAAAGGCCAGTATGCCGAAGCCTACAGCGTCCGCAACCCCTGGACCCACCGCTTCGACCTCCGTCTGATGGAAGACTTCGAATTCCGCGTAGGCGCTTCGAAACACTCGATCCAGATCAGCTTCGACTTCATGAACTTCGGTAACCTGATCAACTCGAAATGGGGTGTGAACCGCACCAATGCCATCTCGAACAACAGCAGCATCCTCAAATACGAAGGCATGACCGCCGACCGCAAACCCATCTTCTCGATGAACAAGGTCAACGGCGAATATCCGACCCAGAGCTTCGACTACCTCCAGAACAACACCCAGTGCTGGCAGCTCCAGTTCGGTATCAAATACATCTTCAACTAATTCTTAGCTGAACGACAACGTCTCCCGGCGGGGACGGACCACCACGGTCCGTCCCCGCTCTC
>CAYVXC010000093.1:0-8039 GCA_964454925.1 uncultured Bacteroides sp. | reverse complement strand
CCAGGTGTTCGGGATGTCCGGAAATTATGCCGACAAGCGGTTCTGCGACAACCACCGTACAACATGGAAAGGCGATCAGTAAAAGAGGGGGGGGTTACTGTTCCATTTTGATCAGGCGGTTGAGTTTGGTGCGGTATTCGCCGTAGAGCCGCGTGCCCGAAGTTTCGAGCATCTTGATTTCGTTGGCCACACTATGATCCCCTTTGCCATATCTTACTCTGAGCGTGCTAAGGCGGTTGGCGTCTTCGTCCATTTTAGCTTTCAGATCAACCAGATCAAACCAAAGATCTTCACTGTCGACCGATTTTAGCTCGTCGGGACTGGATATGATCCGTCCGTTTCCGAGGGAAATTACCAAGTCATATTGAGCATGACCATCGCTTGAGTGTCCATCGTTGCCGGGAATAAGACGTTTGACTGTAACATCCTGCTCGGGATGACGGATTGTGCGTGCCAGCGCCAAATCATTAAGGTCATCGCGGCCGGAGTCAATATTCACACGTGTGGCGGATGGACGAAATATCGTAATATCAACCGAATCGGCAGCAAAACGGTCAGAGACCCACCAACCGAGATTCCTGTCCTCGTCGATGACATAGAGATAGTCATTAGACGCCGAATTATAGGGCATCCCCAGGTTAGTAGGCTCATAAAAGCCTCCTTCTCCGTCGCGACGCGTCATGTATAGGTCATAGCCTCCGAGGGTGTTTTCGCCCGTCCGGTCCGAGGCGAAATAGAGGGTTTCACCATCCTGAAGCATGAAAGGATTGATGATATTTCCCCCTCCCACAAACTCTGTCAACTCGCGTTCATCGTCGAGCGAGCCGTCGTCAAGAACTCCGGCCGACCAGAGTCTGCTTGTGCCGGTTTTGTCTCTGCGGGTAAAGAATACCTCTGTTTTGCTTCCGGTTTTTTGATCGGTGGTCTGGTTCTCGAATTCATCCCAAGGTATCGTTATCCGTTTAATGGTCTCAACGTCTTCCACCCTCTCCAGAAAGTTATTGAGAGAAGTCGTACGCGCTTCCGCATCGAGAAGTACATCCGAATCGGGACGTTTCGATTTCTGAAGCGCGGCCCTCCAACGGTCGATTGTCTCGCGCGCCGTCGCCGGATCGAGTTCTTCGAGCGCAATATCAACCAACATGTCATAAGCGTTATACTGTCCTCCCGCGGCAGCCTGATTAAGAGATTTGACCGCATCGGCATTCCGCCCGGAGTCCATATATGCTTCCCCGAGGAGAAGATGAATCTTCGCATCCTTCGGAGTTTTTTTTCTGGCGGCTTCAAGAATCGTGATTGCATTTTTATAGTCACCCCGGTCAAGAGCAGCCCTTGCGTCATCGGTCACTGCACTATAAGCCGTCACACCGGAACAAGCGACTGCAAGAACTAAAAATGTCATCAGGCGTATTGAACGCGAGCGGAAATTCGTTTTCATTGGATGGAGATAAGTTTATGGGTTTGGAGAGAGAGTCGCCATTTGGGATTGGCAAGAATATATTCAACGGTCTCAGGGATATTCATCCCCGAACAAGGCTGTAGAAACAGCCGATCGGTCCCAAAAATGTCCGCCAACCGCGCCGGAGTCTCGGGATCGTTCTGATAGACGACCTTCAATTCGTCGATTCGGTCGATATTCCAGGGCCCTTCTTTAGGAGAACATGTCACCCAGTCGACCCCCGACGGAACCGGATTCGTCCCATTGGTCTCGATCTGGAGATAACACCCTTCATTTTTCAGTCGGGTAACCAGTGTATCATCAAGACTCAGTGTTGGTTCGCCACCGGTCAAGACGATGTGACGTGCCGGATAGCACAACACCTTTTCGAGAATTTCGTCCGCCGTCATCGCGACCCCTGAAAAATGATCGGTGTCACAAAAATCACAAGTACGGTTACACCCCGAGAATCTTACGAAAACCGCGGGAGTACCCGTGTAGAAGCCTTCGCCCTGGAGCGAATAGAATATCTCGTTGATTCTATATGTTTTCTCGCCTGTTTCTCGAATCATGGCTTTTCGTATGATGCGGTGTTTCCTTCACTTTCCTGAACATCCGTCCGCCAGCAGTTGGGCACCGTGTCGGTGATCCACCGCGCTATGTTTTCGGCGGTAGGATTAAACGGAACCACATCGTTCAGACAGGTATGGTCAAGCCGGTCCATAACCAGCTGCTTGATATGGGTGAAGTCCGTAACCATTCCGTTGGCGTTCAGTTCCTCCGCACGACAATGGATAGTGATTATCCAGTTATGCCCATGCATAGCCGTGCACTTGCTTTCGTAGTCGAGCGCCAGTCGGTGAGATGCGGAAATTTCAATTCGTTTGGTTACGTAATACATGGTTTCTTATTGAGTATCGGTTTGAATTTTGGTCGGGTCTCCCTCGAGGCCTTTTTCACGGCCCAGGGCTATCAGATAGTCAATGGCGGCCTCACGGGTAGGCTCGATCTCACAGTCTTTCGATGCGCGGGTCAGATTGGACATGAAGAAGCCGACGAGCGGACTCTGACTGAGACCAAACATAGCCATCACGTCGTTTCCATTCAGAGCGGGACGGAACGCCCGGTCTTTATCAAGAGCCCTGATATCTGCGAATTTTTGTTCGACGAGGTCGAAGTTATCGAGGAAACGTTGTTTTTTCTCCTGATTCTTTGATGTTATATCGGCACGGGCCAGTATCATCAGCGATTCGATGTCGTTTTCTGCATAGTTCAACAACCGGCGAACGGCACTATCGGTCACCTCGTCTTCAACGAGCGCTATAGGGCGCATGTGAAGCTCGACAAGCTTCTGGACCTTTCTCATCTCGGCTCCCATAGGTAACGTGAGTCTCGAAAAAATACGCGGCACCATCTTGGCTCCGATAAAATTATGATTATGGAAGGTCCAGCCGATCTCGTCATCCCATCGTTTGGTGACGGGTTTAGCGATGTCGTGGAGCAACGCCGCCCACCTTGTCCATGGGTCATCGGTCACGCGGGCAACGTTGTCGAGAACTTCGAGGGTATGATAGAAATTATCTTTATGGCCACGGCCGTGAACCACTTCCACACCGCGCATAGCGGCAAGTTCGGGGAGGATCAGTTTCAGCAGACCGCTTTTAAGAAGAAGGTCCCACCCTATCGACGGACGCGGCGAAGCCATGATCTTGACCAGTTCGTCCTTGATTCGCTCGCGTTTAATGATTTTGATTCTCTCAGCATTCCGCACGACAGCGTTGAACGTCTCGGGATAGATGGTGAAATCGAGCTGCGTCGCAAATCTGACAGCTCGCATCATCCGGAGCGGGTCGTCGCTGAACGTGATGTCGGGGTCGAGTGGCGTCCTTATGATTTTTCGCTCCAGGTCACCCAGGCCGTCATAGTTGTCCACAAGCTGACCGAAAGTCGGGCCATTCACCGAAAGCGCCATTGCGTTGATGGTGAAATCGCGGCGGGCGATATCTTCTTCAAGAGTGCCGTCCTCGACTATCGGATTGCGAGAGTCACGGTTATAGGATTCTTTCCTGGCTCCGACAAATTCGAGTTCGAGACCTCCGATTTTAACCTGAGCCGTCCCATAAGACCGGTAAACGTGAACCTGGCGATGAGCGTCGTGGCCGAGACGTTCGGCCAGATCGATGCCGGAGCCCACGGCTACAAAATCAATGTCTTTCGAGTGGCGTTTGAGAAACAGATCGCGAACATATCCGCCTACTACGTAACACGGCAATCCGAGTCCGTCGGCCGCCGCGCCGACAAGACCGAACACACGGTGTTTCAACAGGTCTGAATAGTTTTTTTGTTCTGTCATGTCTCGGAATTATTCTTCAAGATTTACGAGATCCTCGGTAGCTTCGGTAAGCCTCCTGAGACCTACGGAAGTCACTTCGTAGGTATTTTCAACGCCAACAGCACCAATTTCGGGCAGAACGAATTTCGGTTCAAGCGCGATAACATTTCTTTCAGCCAGAATGTCGCGGCTACGGGGAGCTATCACGGGGAGTTCGTTTATGACTATACCGACTCCGTGACCGATGAATCCGGCTTTAGCCCGGTGCCCCATAAAGTAGTCTGACATTCCCGCCTGAGTGACCATGTCGAT
The DNA here is from genome assembly GCA_964454925.1 of uncultured Bacteroides sp. Classification (GTDB taxonomy): domain Bacteria; phylum Bacteroidota; class Bacteroidia; order Bacteroidales; family Muribaculaceae; genus CAG-873. The sequence continues at coordinate 3,957 of CAYVXC010000093.1, read as the reverse complement.
GGCTATATTATAGAGATCGCGTGCCTGAACACCCGGTCGCCCTTCTTGTTCGAGCCTCCGAAGAATATCGACCGACAGGCGGTGTGCACGACGCACACGCTCGTCAACCTTGCCGAGAACAAAAGTTCGGGTCATATCGGTCATGTAGGCGTTGAACGTTCCGTTTGTGTCCACCATTATAGTGTTGCCGGGTCTGATAATCGTTCCGTCGGCGCCGACCGGGAGCGAAGGGAGACAGCCACGGCCGCCCATGGCAAAATCGTATGGCGACGGAGTGTCGGCATTCGCTCCGACAAGAACACTGCCGTTATTGAGTTCCATATCTTCGCCATTGACCCTGAACATTCCCGTTCCGCCTTCAAGTCTGGTCAGTCGCTCGATTTCGATCTGAAGCTCGACATCAGACATGCCGGGCCGATAGAGCGAAGGTATATGGGAATAGACATAGGACAGGCGACGGCTGTTTTCTTCAATCTGACCGATTTCATAAGGAGTCTTCACCGCGCGGACAGCCGACAGAACGGTGTCAGCGTTCGAGAAACTTTCGTCTCCGAAAGCCTTCGCTATCCTTTCAATGTTGGCGTAGGTCGAATTGTCTTTTTCAAGAGCGAGAGAACCGACAGGCGAGTCAAGAAGAGACGGAATGTCCTCGACCTTCCGGATCATCGTCACGTCTTGACCGACAAGATTATTGGGACGACGCACGAAGCATCTCATACGTCGGTCGGCCGAAGTCAGAACGATATAACCGACGAAAACACGTCCCGTCAGATAGAGTTTGTTTGCCAGACTGCTAACAACGAGTGTATCGGTGGCGCCGGCAACCATCTTATCGAAAATCCGTCTGAGTTTGTCGGCGAGATCATCAGCCGGAAGTATATTAAGTTGTTCTTTCTCCTCCATATCGTTTTACCTTTTTCGGTCAAGGGATTCTATGGCCCGAGGCAACTCGGTTATTGAGCCGATGACCTCATCGGGGTGCCGGACAGTTCCGAATCCATAGGCCGCATATATCATTTCAATTCCTGCGCGGGACGCCTGATCGGCATCGCCCTGGGTGTCGCCCACATAAACCGGGCGTCTGAGACTATAACGTTCCATCAGGTCACGAATGTTCTCGGATTTTGGTCTATGTGTACCTCCGTGGGTAAGCCAGTCTTTGAAAAACGGTTTGAGTTTAGTAAATTCCAGAAAATTGTCAATGCCGAACTCTCCACAGTTGCTGACCATGAACAGGCTGTATTTTTCACTCAGTTTTTTAACGGTGTCGAATGCCCCCGGATAGAGACGTCCTCCGAGCGTCTTCATCATCGTGTGCTCGTTTTCTTCGAGCCGCTTCAGGAGAGCCGGAAGGTTGTCGACCTCGGGAGCAAGCGCAGCCAGTATCTGTTCGAGATACTGCCCCATGTGGGTCAGAAGTTTTTCGCGCGTGACAGGGGGAGCACTGATGCCAAGATCGGCAAATGTTGTGTCCCAGATTCTGCAATAAGAATCTACAGCGTCCCAAAGGGTGCCGTCCATATCAAATATAACCGAATCAATTTTTATATTTTCCATCACGCTACAGACTTGACGAGGTGTCGGAGGAATTCATTTCGTTAACAACGGGAAGTACACCGACCTGTTCGATGCCTCTCAGGGTATCGACACGCATGATGTGGCGAACGTTCAGCTCCCGCGATGTCGAACGCGGATATCTCAGAGAGATGGTGTCATAACATATAACCGTCAGACCGGTACCGCTTCCATACCATTTGCCGAAATCGTCTGAAAGTTTCATATTGACAGTGTCGGCAATAATTGAGTCAGACGTTCGGTAGGTAACCGCCAGCCACAGATTGGCATATTCATAGTCATTCGTGTGACGAACGGCCAGAACTATCTTTGTGCTGTCCGGGAGACCGACCAATGTCGAATCGGATTCACCGGGAAAGGTGAAATTCTCGCCGTATGCCCATCCTTCGGCCGGAACGTCAACAAAGCTTCCGGTTGGCCGAATGGTTTCGGAGCATCCGATAAGACATAACACACCCACAAAGGCTATCGCTTGAATCAGCCTTGAAAGTCTACCGGTTGTTGCCCTCGGATTCATCGGTTTTCTGTTGGTTGTTGTTCTGACGTCCTTCTTTATTTTTCTGTTTCTGTTCGTTCCGCTGACCGTCTTTTTTATTCTTCTGAGGTTTCGGATTTTTGGCGGCCTTGGGTTCGGTCGGTGGTGTCGCGGTATCGGTTTGAGCGGCCGGAGTATTACCTTCCGCCCCGGCCTCTTTGGCTGCCTTCTGACCGTTTTTCTTCTTCTTTTTCTTCTTTTTCTTATCGAAGCGTGTCAGTTCGTCCTGATCAAGCAGGTCGTTATAGGCGGCTTTCGGATCTTCTTTGTCCGAGCCATCGGCTTTAAGCGTCAGGGGTTTCTCACCGGCCTTGTTCATGGCAATGATTTCGAACACACGCGAGGCGTCGAGAGTAACCAGGTTTGCGCCGAAGGTCTTATCGGTCGAATAAGTGATTTCGCCTTTGAAGATGTCGGTTTTGAAATGATAGTAGGTCGCATCGGCGGTCTCAAGCCGGATATTTCTCGGCGGAAGCTTCTTGTATTGCTCAACATAGGCATCGACCTCGAAGTTGAGACAGCACTTCAGTTTGGCACATTGACCGGCAAGCTTCTGGGGGTTGAGCGAAATGTCCTGATAGCGGGCCGCGCTCGTGGCGACAGAAACAAAATTAGTCATCCAGCTCGCACAGCACAGCGGTCGTCCGCACGGACCGATTCCGCCTATACGGCCGGCTTCCTGACGGGCACCGATCTGCTTCATCTCGATCCTGACCTTGAATGTCTCGGCGAGAATCTTGATGAGCGCGCGAAAATCCACGCGCTCGTCGGCGATATAGTAGAAGATGGCTTTCGTGCCGTCACCCTGATATTCGACATCACCGATTTTCATGTTCAGCCCGAGAGATTCGGCAATCCGGCGCGCTTTGATCATCGTGTCGTTTTCGCGGGCACGGGCTTCCTCATACTTTTCCATGTCGACCGGTTTGGCCTTTCGGAAAATCCGGCGTATCTCGGCGTTGGGTTTTACGTTGGCCTTTCTCATCTGGAGACGGACCAAAGCCCCGGTGAGTGTCACCTCGCCGATGTCATGACCCGGACTTGCTTCGACGGCAACCATGTCACCGACTTCGAGCGGGATATTTAGGGAGTTTTTATAGAAGCCCTTGCGCGTGTTCTTGAACTGAACCTCGACCATATCGTCATCGGCATATCCTCCGGGAATATCTTCCAACCAGTTGTAGCAGTGAAGATTTCCGCGCGATAGGCCGACACGCTTACAGCCACAGCCACCGATTGACTGATCGGAAGCGGCGTCACGCTGTTCGTCTCTGGGTTCGTCTTCGTTTACAGGCTTATTGCTATTCATCTGTGACGAATTTCAGGTTATTTCGCAAAGGCGACCGAACGGGTTTCGCGGATGACCGTAATCTTGACCTGACCGGGATAGGTCATCTCATCCTGGATTCGGCGTGCAATTTCGGCCGACAGTTTTTCGGTTTCGTTATCGTCAATCTTGTCTGCTCCGACAATTACGCGGAGTTCTCGACCGGCCTGAATTGCGTAGGTCTTGATGACCCCGGGATAAGAAAGAGCAAGATTCTCAAGATCTTTGAGACGTTTGATATAGGCTTCGACAATTTCCCGACGGGCACCTGGGCGCGCTCCTGAGATAGCGTCGCAGACCTGGACAATCGGCGCGAGAAGCGAAGTCTGCTCGATTTCGTCGTGGTGGGCGCCGATGGCGTTGCAGATTTCGGGTTTTTCCTTATATTTCTCAGCCAGCTTCATGCCAAGCAGTGCGTGAGGCAGTTCGGGCTCTTCATCGGGCACTTTACCGATGTCGTGAAGGTGCCATAGCGGTTATATTTACCGGTTTTATTTGACAATATAACAACAGATTAAGA
>CAYVXC010000092.1:4652-8212 GCA_964454925.1 uncultured Bacteroides sp. | reverse complement strand
ACCAGGGTGGAACTTTTGCTTTTTATACGGTATGGATTACACGAAACAGCCATTAAACTATCAGCAAATCGTCTCTATACTAAAAATATAAGAGGAAATGAAGCTGAATAACTGCACACCAGCACATATAGTAAATGGGGGCTGTGTTTACTTCAACTCCTTGTAATCCGGTTCATCGGCATATCTTGACGCATCATATTTCGGGCGCTCTCCGCCGTTACTCTGGATCTTCACATTGCCTCCGAATTTTGCTTTCAATATTGACTCGTGATTATTCATATAATATTCTTTGTCAACTAAGGCCTTTTTTCGGTCAGTCTTCTGATAGCTGTCGGCCGAGTACATCGGAGTAATGTTCCGGTCGGTTTTCTCAAGCCCCGTAGCAATATAAGTTTTACCGTTATCTGATTCAGCTTTCAATATCAGTCCGGGAAGTCCATGCAGTTTCCATGGTCCGAAAGACAGAGGGATTTCTGGCGCGAACCATGCTGTCCATTTGCGCCCGTGGTAATTGGCCTGAGCAACCATACATTCATAACCTAAGATTGTCGTTGTTGAGTCGCCAATCTCCCAAACCTGTTCGTCGAGAGGTTCGTCATAATAACACAAATCTTCTCCATACTTCCCGTAGTTTCTCAGACGGTTTTCTCCAATATTGCTGAAAACATAAGTGTATTCTGTTTTTACCGGTCCTTTTCTCATATCGAAGGTCATAAATCCGTCAGGACCTTGAGTCATACATGAGACCATAATGATCTGCTTAAGCTGTTTCTTCCCGTCAGGGGTTGACGAAAGAGAGTCAGACCAAAGACTCAGGTCGTTAAAAAACTTTGCTTCGCTTGAGTTAGCAAGCAAAGACATCCGCGAAGTTGATATTGAGTCATTGCTCCAACCCAGTGTCTTTACATCATAACTGACGAGTACATCTGCCTTTTGGGCAAACATTGCGGTAACGATAAAGCACATTGCGATAAACGAAATTAAACTCTTTTTCATTTTCTTATTAATATTGAGATTAGTAATTCGCGCCCACGAAGCCATCGCTGAGATTCGAATGATGACAGTTGGGCGTATGTTGTATATTTATATGTACGGTAATTGAATACATTGCTTAAATCAGCCGAAAGCTCAACACGTTTACCAAGTTTATAGACAAGTTTCGTATCTATAAGAAACACGTTTTTATATACTCCGTCTGTTAATTCGTTGCGGTAGTGTTCAGCCACGATGCGCCATTCCCATCGGTGATTAGGAATAAAATTTATCAGGGCTGTATTTTCCATCGTGCTGAGCATGGGATTTTCAACACTGTCCATTGTCAGTCTGCTGGCTGAGAACTTAACAGAATAATCAAAGCTCAGCCAACGTAGCGGTGTACTGCTCAGTTTAGCACCAAGACTACTGACTTTACTTACAGAATTAATCACTTTGTTTTCAGAAATCAAATGCGACTTATTACGATTGAACGAAGCGTTAATGTTGGCGCTTCCACGCATGAAATCCAATGTTTTACCAATACTCCCGACGCCTATAAACATCTCCCCTACACTTTTAGCTCTATTGTAGGAATATTGCATATAATCTCCTGAGAGCTGTTGGGTAAGCATGTAAGGATTATGCGACCATGACTGCATTACCAAAGCATTCGCAAACACCCCTTTACGGATATGTTTAAATGAAAAATTCGCTGAAATGTTTTGTGAGGTTGAGTTGTAGAATTCATCGACACCACGCTTGAATGTTCTGTAATCCGTCATTATATAATCCGGCAGAATCATGTTCAGATTCATCGGTGACCGGCCGCCCCCACCTCTAAGAGCCGCTGTAAACCGGTTATTCGGCTTCCAGTTCAGACTTAGTGAAGGCGAGAAATATAACTCGTTACGACTGGCTATCGGTTTACCGAATGTATAACGCGCTAAACTGACCGGGGCATCAAGTATGACACTCAGCTTCTTAACCAGGTACTCAAACTTCGGGATCGCATAAATTGTGAAATAATTAGTATTTATATACTCTTTGAGGTCAATACCCGAAGTCGAACCTACAAGCTCTGACCTCATTGATCTCATATACCCTTTAAGACCGCCCTCAAGAGTAATTGAGAGGCCTTTAATCAGAAAAGCATAAGCAACGCTTTCGTTGGTATACAACGCATGGTCACCGATGTGCTCGCGGACTCTGTTCCCGTTTCCTGTAACCAACAGAGTCTGCGGCAACGATTCCCACTCGTTGTCACTCTTGAACGTCACAAGATGTTTCCCGTTGAACCGCTTGATCATTTTATACTTATTGGCGACATAATAATCCGGCAGGGTCGCGGATTGCTTGTTAGCTAATGAACCCGTCATTCCAAGTTCTACATTATCCCAGTCCGCATTTGCCTGAAGTGTATTATTTATAAAAGTTGTCTTACGGTTGACTTCATAGATAAACTTGCCTGAAATAGAATTTGAACTTTCACGCCCGTTGCGGTTTTCTGTGATTAATTGATCTCCGTCGTCTAAAAAATATGTGGTGACATTTACGGCTCGGGATGTCACCCGGTTAAACGAATAATCAATCTGAGCTTTGAATTCACTATTCCTTAACTTTCTCAGAAAATTTGAAGAGAATAAGGCCGACCGATTGAAAAGAGTTCGTTTTCGGTTAAGAGATGGAACTCCCGGCAGCGAGATGTTAACATAGCGGTCAAGTCCGGTCTCTCGCCTCGATGCAAAGAAGTCGGTGGTATTAACCGAGAGGTCTTCGCCAATATTGTTAGTCTTGAAAGTCGTTATGTTCTGGAAACCGGGCATAACTGCCATCGCGAACAGTTCACTGTCCCATACCGCGCCATTGGGTTGCCAAGAATACCCTCCCCCGGCATCGCCATGAAAACTCCATGTTGCTTTTGCCTTGTTTTTCAGCTTGAGATTGATAGCCGCTTTGTCTGAAAAAGCGATTCCCGAAAGAACCTGCATCGGCTGATGATTCTCCATCACCTCAACGGCGCTTACATCTTCGTGACTGATACTATTGGTCGCAATTCCGTATTTACCGCCCAAGAGGTCCGACCCTTCTATATAGAATTTATTGATGTCCTCTCCTTGGTACTGTATCTTACCTGATTTTTCCACACTAAGTCCGGGCATTCGGTTAATGACATCCCCGATTGATCTGTCTTGCTTTTGAGCGAAGGTTCCGACATTATAGATAACCGTATCTCCTTGTTCCCTGATTCGTTCGGCCCTAACTTTCACTTCATTGAGTATTGTCGCTCCCGGCTCCATGAGGACTTTTAACGGAAAACATACGCTGTCAAGCGAAAAAATCTTTTTCGCAAACCCGATCATCGAAACTTCCAAAAGACAATTATCAAGCGAGGGAACAGTCATCCCGAAAGTCCCTGAAACATTCGTAGTCGCAAACTTCCTGATTTTCCCGTCAGGCCCCTTGACAATTACAGAAGCTCCGGTCAGTGGCTCGTCCCCCTCCTTATCAATTACTGTCCCGCTCACGTTGATTTGTGCCGAAATACATATTCCGGCATAAAACATCATAAGTAGTGAAACTAAACG
>CAYVXC010000092.1:0-4552 GCA_964454925.1 uncultured Bacteroides sp. | reverse complement strand
AGGTGTAAGTGTTTGCAACACGGGCGGTAGTGTCATCACGAACGTGGCTATCGCGATTGCTCCAAAAAGTAAACATAACAATAAGGGTCGATGGCGCATCGGCACTTCTACGCCGGCCATTGTCTCAATCCGTTTTTTCAGTCTCGTATAGCTGAAACCGTCAGCAATCATCGGAATATGACCTCCGTTCGCCTTTTGTACAAGAAACATCTGATACTCATAGCGGTCTGTCCCATGATTCAAAACATAGCCGTCTGCTTGATATTCATGGAGAATTTTGAGATCACTGCGTAACATCCACGCGGCTGGGTTATACCAACAGAAAATTGTAAATAACTGGGCAATAAACATATCGACAGAGTGCCAGAGTTTCATGTGTCCTTCCTCGTGCAGAAGGACTGTTGCTTTATTCTTATCGTAGTCTTCGGAATTGAGCACTATATATCCGAAAAAACTGAATGGAGACACGCGGCAATCGTCGCTTATACAGATTGTATGTCCGTCTCTGTATTCTTTTCTGGTTTTCTTTATTAATCTAATCGTTCTGATTACATCAGTCAATGTAAATAAAATACAGACAAACATCCCTGCAATCCATACCCACGACCCTATATTGAGCACGGATACGGTTTCTTTATTTATGGCATCCTCTGACCCGAGGATCACACCTCCACCCGTCATGTCTTGTCCGCTGAACAAGGTTATCAGAGGAAATAGAAGTAGACTGAAGGCATATATACATAGAATAAGCAATCTATTGATACCAAACGTATTGTTGGAATATTGGATAATCCTATAAGCGATCCAAAGAATCAGCAAAGGAACCGAAACCGCTAAGGAATATTGAAATAAGGCAGTCATTTAGTCTGTTATTTTTTGTTTTGTTTGTCAATCATGTCAATCAGCTGTCTGAGTTGATCAGTGTCAAGCTGTTTTTCTTCGACAAGATGTGAAACCATTGAAAAACAGTTCCCGAAATATCTGCCCACAATCTTGCTGAATGCGCTACGCTGGTAGTCTGCTTTGGGTTTGATTGCAAAATAATTAAATGAACCATAACGTCCCTGTTCATGGCCTACGAAACCTTTCGATTCGAGCGTCCTGACAAAAGTCGAAATAGTATTGACATGTGGTTTGGGATCAGAATAATATTCCACAAGTTCTTTTACCGAACATGGCCCGTGTTCCCAGATTAGGAACATAATTTCTTCCTCTTTCTCAGTGAGTTTCTCTTTATCTTCTTTCATTTTAACTACATTATTAGTTCTAACTATAAATTTCGTTGACTTGACAAAGTTAGACTAATTTTATCTACCCGCAAAATTTTTAACTAAAAAATTAGTTAAAATTCATTTCCTCCGCAATTACTAATTCCGATTCCTTTGTCTAAGAATCATTTAGCTTTGTTAACCTAACAAAATGCCCAAATCAATAAAATTAGTTAAATAAAAGCTTTTACGCTCAGTTTTATCCCCATAAAACCCTACAAATTTCTGTATTTCATAATTTTTTCGTACCTTTGCGGCTTGAAAACCACTGTTAGTTCGATATGTATCATAACAAAGTAGACCTTGACATACTTTTCGAGACAAGCTGGGAGGTTTGTAATAAAGTAGGCGGAATATATACCGTTTTATCTACTAAAGCGAAAAACCTCCAAAAATTATATAAAGATAAGGTAATCTTTATCGGCCCGGATGTCTGGACTGAAGAACACCCCTCACCATATTTCACGGAATCGAAAACGCTGTTAAAGAAATGGCGCGAGTCTGTAATGTTTCCGGAAGGAGTATCCGTAAGAGTCGGACGATGGGAAGTTCCCGGTCGACCGATTGTAGTGCTCGTAAAATTCTACGGAATGTATCGCGTCAAAGATGAATTTTACGGCGAAATGTGGAAAGAGTTCGGTGTCGATTCTCTAAACGCATACGGAGACTACGATGAAGCATGCGCGTTTAGCCACGCGTCAGGTCTTGTAATCGAAAGTATCGTCGACTTCATGAAATTACACGACGGCCGTGTAATCGCCCACTTTGACGAATGGACCACCGGAATGGGACTGTTGTATGTAAAATCACGTCTGCCCCGTGTTGCCACCATTTTTACTACTCATGCGACAAGCATCGGTAGATCAATCTGTGGAAACGGTAAAAATCTCTACCAGTATTTCACAGGTTACAACGGTGATCAGATGGCCCGCGAGCTTAACATGGAAGCAAAGCATTCGCTTGAGAAAGCCGCCGCTCATCAGGCTGATTGCTTTACAACGGTGAGTGATATTACGGCTGACGAATGTGAACAGTTGCTTGACCGCCGTCCGAATGTTGTAACTCCTAACGGTTTCGAAGAAAACTTCGTTCCCGGCCCTCGGATCTATAAATCTCGTAGAACCGAAGCCCGTGCGAAGATTATCAAGATAGTCCGTTCCCTAACCGGTGTCGAACTTGATGACTCGGTATTTATTATCGGTACGTCCGGACGTTGCGAATACCGAAACAAAGGCCTCGATCTCTATCTCGACTCAATCGCCCGTCTCGGTGAACTCGATCCGAAACATAAGGTACTGGCTTTGGTCATGGTTCCAGCATGGGTTGCAGGTCCGCGTGGCGATCTTGCACATGCGATGGCTCTCGATCAGAAAAAGAAGTCTCTCCCCGACCCTGTCATTACTCATAATCTCCACAATCCTACTGAGGATCCTGTTCTCGGACATATTCACCGTCTGCATTTCTCGAACACTGCCGACAGCCGCGTAATGACTGTGTATGTTCCGTGTTATCTCAACGGCGCTGACGGAATCATCGATCTCGAATATTACAACTTCCTGATCGGTCTGGATGCAACCGTCTTCCCCAGCTATTATGAGCCATGGGGCTATACCCCTCTCGAAAGTATCGCTTTCGGGGTGCCGACCATTACGACTTCCCTTTCAGGTTTCGGCCGTTGGATTTTGTCTTCGTTCGCCAACTCGCTCGATGAAACAGGTGTTCAGGTTGTAAACAGAAGCGACACCGACTATCTCGAAGCAAGAGACAAAATCGCCACGACCTTGAAGAAACTGATAAGCTCGTCAGCCGAAACCACAAAGAAGATTTCGGAAGCTGCACGTCAGACCTCTCAGGCCGCCGCTTGGGATTATTTCATTGATTACTACGTAAAAGCATTCGATGTCGCTTTTGCTCGTGCCAAGGAGCGCATGTCAGCGACTTCAAATCAAAAATAAGAAATTCTAAGTCTATTACATTTATTAATACAATTACAGCTGAAACCGGTAACGGTATTAGCAATCTAACAAAACGAAAACAAACAAAATAAACTACCAAAAATTATGAAACTTCCGGTAAGTAATACAAACGCCCCTGTGTGGCGTGACGTGACAGTCAAGAGCGAACTCCCCACCGAGCTTAAAGCACTTGACGAACTCGCCCGTAACCTCTGGTGGGTTTGGAACAGCGAAGCTAAAAGTCTTTTCAGAGAACTGAATCCCGATCTGTGGCGTTCGACTGGAGAAAACCCTGTCATGCTTCTTCAGCGTCTCGATTCAGACCGTATCGCTGAAATCATCGCTGACAAAGACCTGATGAACCGTCTTAAAAAGGTTTATGCAGACTTTAAGGAATACATGAAAGTTCCGATGAGAACCGACGTTCCTTCAGTCTCTTACTTTTCAATGGAATATGGACTCTGTAACTGCCTGAAAATCTATTCGGGTGGTCTCGGTGTACTCGCCGGCGACTATATTAAGGAAGCTTCCGACAGTCGCGTCGACATGACCGCGGTCGGTTTCCTGTATCGTTATGGATATTTTACACAGACCCTCAGCATGGATGGTCAGCAGATTGCCAATTACGAACCCCAGAATTTCAATCAGCTTCCCATCGATCAGGTTCTCGACAAGAACGGTAATCCTCTTATTCTCGAAGTTCCTTTCCCCGGCCGCATCGTTTATAGCCACATCTGGCGCGTTAACGTCGGCCGCATGAAACTCTATCTGATGGATACCGATTTTGACATGAACAGCGAATTCGACCGTCAGATAACCCATCAGCTCTATGGCGGAGACTGGGAAAACCGAATCAAACAGGAATATCTCCTTGGTATCGGTGGTATCCTCATGCTGAAAAAACTTGGCGTAGACAGCCAGCTCTATCATTGTAACGAAGGTCACGCTGCCCTCCTCAACCTTCAGCGTCTTGTTGATCTCGTTCAGGAAAAAGGTCTCGACTTCAATGTTGCCCTCGAACTTGTCCGCGCTTCTTCGCTCTACACCGTCCACACTCCTGTTCCTGCCGGTCACGACTATTTCGAAGAAAGTCTCTTTGGAAAATACTTCGGTGAATATCCTTCGAAACTCGGTATTTCATGGAACGAACTGATGAACATGGGTCGCGAAAACCCCGATACAAACGAACGCTTCTCGATGAGCGTATTCGCTCTCAATACCTGTCAGGAAGCTAACGGTGTTAGCTGGCTCCATGGTGAAGTTTCAAAAAAAATGTTCTCGGGCATCTGGAAAGGATATTCATGGGAAGAAAGCCATGTAGGCTACGTT
>CAYVXC010000091.1:0-8520 GCA_964454925.1 uncultured Bacteroides sp. | reverse complement strand
TGTAGCTTAATGAGAGGCTGAATGACAAAAAAACGTGCATAAAGACACGATTGTTAAAAAATAATCCGTAAATTTGGGGGATGCAACCGTGTTGCGTCCCTTTTCGGCACATTACACCCCCGAATTCAATCATTAACCCAATCAATATCTCATGTTTAAAAATCAACCTAAAGGACTTTATGTCTTAGCCCTGTCAAACACGGGCGAACGGTTTGGCTACTACACGATGCTGGCCATTCTGTTACTGTTCCTTCAGGCTAAGTTTGCCTTCTCGACGGCAACGGCCGGTTTTATCTATTCAACATTCCTCGCGCTGGTTTACTTCATGCCGATGCTTGGTGGTGTGATTGCCGACAAATGGGACTTCAAGAAAACCGTCACGCTCGGTATTCTTGTCATGTTCCTCGGCTATCTCGTCATGGCGTTCCCGACTCCGCGTCTTGAGACATCGTCGATGGTCATCATGTTCGCCGCCCTTCTGCTCATCTCGATCGGAACGGGTCTCTTCAAGGGGAACCTCCAGGTCATGGTAGGCGATCTTTATAACGATCCGCGCTATAGCGACAAACGCGACGTGGCCTTCTCGCTTTTCTATATGGCCATCAATATCGGTGCAATGTTCGCTCCTTCGGTAACACAGGCTCTGTGTTCAATGGCCCTCGAAACTGACGGATTCGTCTATAATGCCGCCATTCCCGGCCTCTGCACCCAGGTCATCAGTGGCGAGGCTCTGAACCCCGATAATCTCGCGACCCTCACTTCGTTCATTAACGAAAACGCCGCCCAATATGGTTCGAACCTCAAGGAATTCGCCGAAGCCTATATGAACTCAATCTCGACCGGCTACTCCTATGCTTTCGCTGTTGCATGTGGCTCGATGGTCATTTCTTTCCTGATTTATAAGCTTGGCGCTTCAACCTACTCGACAAAGGCCGAAAAAGACGCCAAAGGTTCGAAAGCATCGAAAGCTGAAGTCAAAGACACTCTTACCCCCGCACAGACAAAAAGCCGCATCGTCGCTCTTCTGCTCGTCTTCACCGTCGTGATCTTCTTCTGGATGGTTTTCCACCAGAACGGTATGACTCTCACCAAATTTGCTGAAGCCTTCACTTCACCGACCACCTCGTCGTGGACCCGAATCATGTTCAACGTATGGGCTCTCGCCGTCATCGCCGTCGCCGTTTACGCAGCCTTCTCACTTGTTCAGAGCAAAACCGCCAAAGCCCGCGGCATTTCGGCTGTTGTTCTGGCCGCCTCGATTGTCGGTATCATCTGCTTCTATGTCTACGGTCCCTCGGAAGTTTCAGGTCTCCAGCCCCAGATTTTCCAGCAGTTCAACCCCTTCTATGTTGTCGCTCTGACTCCGTTCTCGGTTGCAATTTTCGCTTGGCTCGCCAAGAAAAAGAAAGAACCCAGCGCACCGCGTAAAATCGGCTATGGTATGATTGTCGCCGCTGTGGCATTCGTATTCATCTGTCTTGCTTCGATCGGCCTCGGAGTCGCTCCCGAAAAAGGCCAGGCTGCTAATCTGGTATCGCCCAACGTCCTCATCCTTACCTACCTTTTCCTGACATTTGCTGAGCTTCTTCTCTCGCCGATGGGTATTTCGTTCGTTTCGAAAGTTGCTCCGCCCAAATATAAAGGTCTGATGATGGGCTGCTGGTTTGGTGCGACGGCCATCGGTAACTATCTCGTCGTTATCCCGGCCCTGCTCTGGAACGAGATGGATGTTGCCGTCATCTGGGGTATCCTCGCCGCCATCTGTCTGCTTTCTGCCGGCTTCATCTTTGCAATCATGAAGAAACTCGAAGCCGCTACCGCTGACGAACCGGCTCCCGCCAACGTCGACGCTCTCGAGAACATTGAAGACGACGCTATCTGATCGTCACCTCTCTGACACGAAAGTACCCCCGGAATCCATTGTGGATTCCGGGGGTACTTTCGATTATAAGAATTCATAATCTTATTCGCCCACGGGCGTAGTGTTTGTACCGGCGGCGTGGTCAACGATAACCTCGCGAAGTGACGAATGTTCGGGATTCTGCCAGTCGTTTTCGCCGGGAGCATCGGGCTGGGCGGTTTCGATGTTGTAGGTCGCCGTCACGTTGTCACCGTTCGGACTGTCAACATGACTCTTGTTGTTCATCCATCCGATATAGAAAAGAGCGGCTACGCACAGGGCCGACACGATAAGCCCGAGGATTACATAACCGAAAGTGTTGGAACGTGTCTCAGTGTCGTTACTCATAATGTTAGATATTAGTTATGTTTTCATTTAAAACAACCGCCGCCCTTTTCGTGTTCACCCCGCGGACATTTTTGTCTTCGCCCCTGCTCGTGTAGTCGTTGAATGGCGATGTTGCCAATGTCGGGCGAAAGTCGTAACTTTGCAGAGCAAAAGACATCATTATGAGAATCGACATCATCACCGTTCTGCCCGAAATGCTTGAGTCTCCGCTCGGATGCTCAATTCTTAAACGTGCCTCTGACAAAGGGCTCGTCGAACTTGTTGTGCACAATCTCCGCGATTACACGACCAACAAACACCGTAAAGTCGACGACTATCCGTTTGGTGGTGAAGCCGGAATGGTGATCCAGGTCGAACCGGTCGATCGGTGTATCTCCTCGCTGAAAGCCGAACGCGACTATGATGAAGTTATCTTCACGGCTCCCGACGGCGAGCGGTTCAATCAGCCGATGGCCAATCAGCTGTCAATGGCCGAGAATCTGATTATTTTGTGTGGCCACTATAAAGGTATCGACTATCGAATCCGCGAACATCTCATTACGAAAGAGATTTCAGTCGGCGACTATGTGCTGACCGGCGGGGAGATGCCCGCGGCCATTATCGCCGATGCCATCGTGAGACTTCTTCCCGGAGCCATCGGCGACGAACAAAGCGCTCTGACCGACTCGTTCCAGGACAATCTGCTCGAACCGCCGATCTACACTCGTCCGGCAAACTACAAAGGTTGGGAAGTCCCGCCGATTCTTCTCTCGGGTCACGAGGCCAAAATTGACGAATGGCGCCATGAACAGTCACTCGAACGGACGCGCCGACTCCGCCCCGATCTACTTATATAATTAAGAGGGCAGACGAACTGAGGGCCATCAGCGCCACCAGAATCCACGCCAGTTCACGCCGCTGGGGATAGCAAAGCCACGCACAGACGGCCGACAGCGCCAGATAGGCCGGATAGAGCTTGATGAGAGTCAGCAACATCGAGCCGACAGGAGCCGACGCCAGCATCCACGGCATCCCGAACGCCGGAAAGACCATTACTATAAGTATGACCGTGAACCACCACGGACGGCGCGGTTTCAGGGGACCTTCCGGTCCGAATTCTCCTTCGGGAATCATTTTTTATCGGCCTCCCCGCCTTCTTTTTCTCTAAGATAAGCCAAAACGGTTTCTCTGACTCCTTTGTCGAGACTCCATTTTGGTTCAAATCCAAAGTCTCGTTTCGCATCGGTGATGTCGCATGACCAATTGCGCTGTTTCATGATCTTATATTTGTCGCGGTTGAGCGTTGAAGGTTTTCCACGGAAAACCCCGACTTTTTCTGCGACAGCTGAAACACCGAACACTACCCACATCGGGAATTTCACGGGGATGACGTTTTTCTTGCCGAGATGAGTTGCGACGATATCGCGGAACTGTTTCTGAGTGTAAGCGCGATCTTCGCTGATGATGTATTTATGATGGAGAACCTTGTCGGCCGGCGCCGCGAGCGCCAGGAACATCGCTCCGACAAGATCTTCGACATAGATGAATGTCAGTAACTGAGGCTTATAGCCCATGCCTACATCCCAGCCCGCATCAATCGATTTGATCATCATAAGATAATCTTTTTCGTGAGGCCCGTAAACACCCGTTGGCCGGAAGATTATCCAGGGAAGTCGATCGGAAATCGTCTCAAGAAATGTTTCGGCTTTGATTTTCGAAACACCATACCAGGTGTTTGGATTAGGTATCGATTTCGACGTGAGAGGGGTATAACCTTTTTCGTCGCCCGGGCCGAGCGCGCTCAGTGAACTCATGTAGAGAAATCGTTCAGGAGTCATGCCGAGTCTCAGAAGACGATCGACGAAATCGCGCAGATAGACATAGTTGATAGTATTGAAATCGGCGAAGTTGGCACACTTAGTCGCGCCGAGATTCCAGATAATGTAGTCCCATCTGCCCGACGACGGCGCGTTTTCTTTCAACGTCTTTTCCACACCGTCCGGGTCGGCATAGTCAAAGTTAACGATATGTAGACGCTTATCTTTCAAATATCTGAGCGAGGTCGATTCTCTCACGCCAACCCATGTATCATAGCCCTCCCCGAGAGCTTTGTCCGCGATGAATCCACCGATGAAACCACCGGCACCAACAATCAGAATTGTTTTTCTCGTTCCGTTATTCTCTTCCATAGTAATCCGGGCTATTTTAAGACTTCCGTAAGGCAAATTTACGCAAAAATTTCGTACCTTTGTCAACAAATTTTCGAAAAAGAACATGTCAGCTGATTTCAAAACAAAATACACTAATTTTTTTAACGAAGTCAAACGTCGCGCCGCCGCGACAAAAACTTCACGGCGCATCCGCTTTGCTGTTGTTGCCGTTCTCTATCTCCTCTGGTGCCTCTGGGTCGGGAATCCCTGGTTACTTCTGGGCCTCGTCCTTCTTTTCGACATCTATATCACCGGTTTCATTCCGTTCACATGGTGGAAAAAATCTAAAAACAATACGGTACGGACCGTCATGGGTTGGGTCGACGCGATTGTCTATGCCCTGATTCTGGTTTACTTCATCTTCAACTTCCTGGGGCAGAATTACCAGATTCCCTCGTCTTCGCTCGAAAAGACCCTTCTGACCGGTGACTATCTTTTCGTCAATAAAACCATCTACGGACCGCGTGTTCCCAACACACCGATCCACTTCCCGCTGGTCCATAATAAACTCCCGATTCTCAACATCAACTCCTATACTTCGTGGCCCGAAAACGGTTACCACCGTCTCGCCGGCTTCCGGAACGTAGAACTCGGAGACATCGTTGTTTTCAATTTCCCGGCCGGGGACACGGTCGCAACCAAATTCGAGGAATCAGCCGACGGTTGGTACTATGATGCTCTCGTCAAACAGTACGGTTGGGAAGAAGTGAACACAAATAAGGCAAAGTTCGGCGATGTCATCTACCGTCCTGTCGACCGTCGTACCAACTTCGTCAAGCGCGCCGTCGGTCTCCCCGGCCAGCGAATCAAAATTGCTAACGGTGTCATTCACCTTGACGGCGTTCCCTACGCCCAACCTGCGAATTACCAGCAAGCCTGGCTCGTGGCCGCAAACAAACCGCTTACCGAGGACTATCTAATGGAACTCGGTCTGACCCCCGAGGACATGCGTGGCGGAATCATGCCCGGCGATCAGTCCTATGAGGCTATCGCGTCGATTTTCTCGACTCCCGTCTCGGGACCTCTCTACGAATTATTCCTAACCCAAAGCGCACTTCAGAGACTTGCCGACGACGGCTACCTCACCGAAGCCATGCCCGTTCCCTACACCCCCGGGACCTTCAAGGACGTTCTTTTCCCCGAAGGCCTGAGCGACAACTGGACACTGGCTGATTGGGGCGGTTCGGCCGGCATCTGGATTCCGAAAAAAGGAGCTACCCTGGCTCTGCGCGCCGAAGAATGGCCGATCTATGAACGCGTCATCCGGAACTACGAGGGTCACCCCGACTCATACGTGAAGGACGGAAAGGTATACATTGACGGTAAGGAGGCTACGACCTATACTTTCGCGATGGACTACTACTTCATGATGGGCGACAACCGCGACAACAGCCAGGATTCGCGATTCTGGGGTTTCGTTCCCGAGGATCACATCGTCGGCACTCCCGCTTTCGTACTCATCTCGCTCGACCAGAACAAAGGCTGGTTCGACGGAAAGATCCGCTGGAACAGGATTTTCACCGACGCAAATCCCGACAAGTAAAACTCCCCGATGTTCTCCGACCCGGTCCTTCTCCTTCCCCCGGCTTTTCTGCCGACGGCTGCCTACTACGCGGCTATGCTCGCTTCGCGCCGTGCAGTCATCGACTCCGGAATGAGATATGACAAACGGGCCAAGTCAGTCCACCGGACCTTTCTCCAGACCACTCACGGAGTCACCAATCTGACCGTTCCCGTCGAGCGGCCCGTTTCCTCGCGGACCTCATGGGACACCGTCAACGTCTCCGGCCACGGCCAATGGTGGCGGACCATGCGGTCGACTTTGGCGACCGTGTTTGGCGCCACGCCCTTCTTCGAATACTACCGCGACCGCTTTGACGCCGAACTGTCCGAAAATGCGGTCGGTAAACCGGTTACGTCGCTCGACTTCTCACTCGACGCCGCGCTCCGCCGGCTTCTCCGTCTTCCGACTTTGGTCAGCGCGGCGACCGATTCGCGCGACCGGGTTTTCACAGATCTTCGTCGCACCGACTTCATGTCCGGCGACCTCGAGATTCCCGGTTACACCATTTCTTTACCCGATGAACTCGCTCCCGGCCGGACAATCCTCGAACCGCTCTTCCGGCTCGGTGCCGACGAAACTCGCCGACTCCTCCAAGAGTCTCTAAAACCGCGGTCATGATTACCGCCGATAACCTCCGTCTTCTTGACCGCTACGCCGCTTATCTCGCTCTCGAACGCGGTGTCGCCGAGAACACCGTCACGGCCTATACGGCTGATGCCGCTAAATTTCTCGACACTCTCGGCGAAAACTATCCCCTCTCTTCGGTTGACCGTCAGATGATGTCCGAATTCATCGGCGACCTCATTGATCTCGGGATCGCTCCCGGAAGCCGCTCGCGTATAATCTCGGGCCTAAAGTCTTTCTTCAAATTCCTCAAACTCGAAAAAGAGATCGAACACGATCCCACTGACCTCCTTGAAACTCCGCGTCTCGGACGGACTCTCCCCGATGTCCTTTCTGTCGATGAAATTGACCGTCTGATCGGTTCTATCGATCTGTCGGTCCCCGACGGTCGGCGCAACCGCGCCATTCTCGAAACCATCTATGGTTCGGGGCTACGCGTCTCCGAGCTCTGCACCCTCGAACTCTCGCGGCTCAAACTCGACGAAGGCTTCCTTGTCGTCACCGGGAAAGGCTCGAAAGAACGCGTTGTGCCAATGTCTGACATCTCTGTGCGGCTCATCCGCGAATATCTCGCCGAAGACCGGCCAGTACCGAAGCCGGGCGAAGAGGACTACGTCTTCCTCAACCGTCGCGGCAGCCATCTGACGCGTCAGATGATCTTCATTGTCATCAAGAACCACGCTGCATTAGCCAATATCGATAAAACCGTCTCCCCTCACACCCTCCGCCATTCCTTCGCCACCCACCTCCTCGAAGGGGGCGCCAACCTGCGCGTCATCCAACAGATGCTCGGCCACGAATCAATCGGCACGACCGAGATCTACCTACATGTCTCCAACACCCGCCTACGCGATCAGATCCTCCGCTTCCACCCGCGCAACCAATCCCGCTAACCTCTTACTTCACGACAACCTTCATCATGTTGCCTCGGTCATCCACCACAATATAAATTCCGGGACTTACAGTAACGGAACCTCTTCCACGAAAGATTAGTGTACCTGATAACGAAAAACAACGTGCGCCCCTGACGTGAGAACTAATCTCGATCCGTCCGTGTCCTCCCACAGCTATAGGACCAACCCGGTCTATACTGATATCTTCCACAGTCGAGTTGGACATCCGACCTTCTGCATCAAGATGCATAAGAGTCGGAACTCCCTTTATTGAGGCGTAATACTCAAATTCAGGTGATAAAGCATTCTCCCGGAAAGTGTCCGACTGTGGAGCGCTGAACCACGAATATATACCGTGCCAGTACGTTTGGTCCCCGTT
Organism: uncultured Bacteroides sp.; assembly: GCA_964454925.1. GTDB lineage: Bacteria > Bacteroidota > Bacteroidia > Bacteroidales > Muribaculaceae > CAG-873. The sequence goes on along the minus strand of CAYVXC010000091.1, from coordinate 623 downwards.
CGCGATTTCCTGTTTGTCAATCAGCGTATGGTATGATTTAGACGAACTATTGCCGATAAATACGACCCCGTACTCGCCAATCATTGAATGGTCACCGAGACCGGCCGGCAGAAGATATGCCGACTGATAACCATTCGGACCATGCTCAATAAAAGTCGAGAACTCGGGCGCACTGCTCTTTGTAAACGAGAACTTCTAATTTTTGTCACCAATCTTTTCCAATGAATACCACCCCTTTAAAGGCATCCCGGGAAGCAGAACCTCAGTCTCACCACAAAACATGGACTGCATCCCATAATATCTGTCAATGGTCAAGGGTTTGGGATAACAGTAATCGTGTACAGCTTCGACTTCTATGCTATTACCTGACACACTGTAATTGACATGCTCTTTACAGAAAGTTTGCCGATCAGAATAATATAGAGTGTTATACACATCTATTTCGAGCACTTCTGCCGGTAGACCGTTCACCGCTGCATCCGGTGTAAGATATTGACCGTCAATCTTTACGTGGACGCTGTCGGTTTTCGCCGTCTTGGTGCCGTCAGGTGCTAAATGATTTCCTCCTAACCAAAACCCTGAAACGAGAAAAGGCCCGATGTTATCACTCTCGGTCTTATTCA
>CAYVXC010000090.1:582-8629 GCA_964454925.1 uncultured Bacteroides sp. | reverse complement strand
TCATGCTTCTGTCGCGTCTGCTCGCCAACTTCACGCGAGGCGAGAGCGATATGCTCCGAAAGGCTATGGGTAAGAAACTCATCGATAAGATGAATGCCCTTAAAGCTAAATTCCTGTCGGGCGGAAAAGCCAACGGACACCAGGAAAAGGTCCTCGAAAAAATTTGGGCCGACTGGGAAAAATTCGCTTCCTACGCATTCAACAAATCCCACGCCACCTGCTATTCATGGGTTGCGTTCCAGACGGCCTATCTCAAAGCCAATTATCCATCGGAATATATGGCCGCTGTCCTTTCGCGAAATCTTTCGGACCTGACAAAGCTGACCGGCTTCATGGACGAATGCAGGTCGATGAAAATCGCCGTACTCGGTCCCGATGTGAACGAATCGTTCAGCGAATTCGGTGTCAACAGCCGCGGTGACATCCGTTTCGGTTTGTCCGCCATTAAAGGCGTTGGTAAAAACGTAGTTGAAATGATTCTCAGAGCCCGAGACGAAGGGGGTCCGTTCAAAGACATTTTCGATTTTGTAGAACGTGTTCCTTCAGGAGTCATCAACCGACGTACCTTTGAAAGTCTCGCACTCGCCGGAGCATTCGACTGTTTCGAAAACATGAAACGCGAGGACTACTTCGCGGTCAACGCCCGCGACGAGTCCAACAGCGAGATACTCTTGAAATATGGCAACCGTTATCAAGCCAACTCTAACCGAAACGAAATTTCTCTTTTCAGTTTCGATGACAGTTATGATTTCGCAACCGAGTCACGCCCTCAACTGAAACCAGGAAACGCCTGGAGTACAGCCGACCGACTTGCCAAAGAGAAAGAATACGTCGGCATGTACCTCTCGGAGCATCCGCTTGATCCTTATTACATGGAGCTTACATACGGAACGAAATGCCGTATCGCCGAAATTCCCGAACAACCTGTTCACGAAGGTGTCGAAGTAACTTTTGGCGGAATGGTTACTTCATACGAAATCAAGACGACCAAAAAAGGATCTAATTTCGGAATAATGAGAATTGAAGACATGTCGGGCAGCACGGAAATCAGGCTCTTCGGCGATAACTTCTATAAATTCGGAAACTATGGGATTCCGGGGACAACGGTTCTTGTCACCTGTGAATATATGAGGCGCTTCCGGACGTCGGATATTTCGTTCGAACTGAAAAATATCCAACTCCTCGACAATGTCAAAGGACATCTTATAAAAGGACTGACCCTCTCTGTCACTCCCGAAGAGACGAACGGTCCCCTCAAGGATCTGCTGAAAGAACATCTCCGGCCCTCGGACAAAAATGCGCCGTCGCTCAATGTCAAGATTTTCGCTCCCCAGTACAACCGGTCGGTCAAACTGACATCGTCGCTTAAAATCGACATCAACCGGCACCTTCTCGAAGCTCTCACCGAAATGGGCATCGAGTTCAACGTCGAAGCCGCCTCAATGACATCGTAATTTAAATTAACCAATATAAAACCTAAAACAATGGCAACAACATTTACCGATTCCAACATCAAAGAATACATCGAATCAGGAAAACCCGTCATCGTCGACTTCTGGGCAACCTGGTGTGGTCCCTGCAAAGCAATGACACCTCTGATTGACAAACTCGCCGAAGAATTCGACGGTCAGATTGTCATCGGCAAATACAACTGTGACGACGAATCTGATTTTGCAAGCGATAACCGGGTAATGTCGCTCCCCACCCTTCTGTTCTTCAAGAACGGTGAAAAAACCTCTATCAGACTTGCCGGTTCCCAGTCATACGAAACTCTTCAGGAAAAAGCAAAAGAACTCCTTGCTCTTTAACAGCCAAACATCATGATTCAGGAATTCAAGGCGCGTATTCTCAAGGGAGAGACGTTGACCGACGAAGAAATCTATCAGTTATCGGAACTGACTGATCCGGCCACCGGAGCAAGCGATGACATCCGTCGCGAGCTTCGTGACGCGGCTGCGGAAATTACACGTGCTATCCACCGTCCCCGTTTCGAGTCGTGTTCAATCGTCAACGCGCGCTCGGGAAAATGCAGTGAAAACTGTAAATGGTGTGCCCAGTCGGCTCACTTCGCGACCGGCTGTGACACCTACCCGATGGTAGACGAGGAAGAATGTATGACAGCCGCCCGCGCCAACGCCCGAAGGGGCGTGGAAAGATTTTCACTGGTGGCGAGCGGACGGGCTGTCCGTGGAAAAGCCATGGACGAAATCTGCCGTCTTCTCAAAAAAGCCGGCGAAGAAACGGGTATAAAGACCTGTGCGTCGCTCGGGCTCATCGGTCCCGAAGAGTTGAAACAGCTCCGTGAAGCCGGTGCGACACGCTATCACTGCAATCTCGAGACCGCGCCGTCCTTCTTCCCCACCCTCTGTTCGACCCATACGATCGAAGACAAGATAAAGACTATCGAAGCGGCTCGCGAAGCCGGTCTCGATATCTGCTCGGGGGGTATCATCGGAATGGGCGAGACACGCCGTCAACGCGCCGAGTTCGCCCTCACCCTCCGTCGCGTCCGCCCTTGCTCGATTCCACTGAATATTCTTCAACCGATTCCCGGCACACCGCTCGAAAACATCGAATTGATTTCCTTCGACGACATTCTCGACTCCATCGCCATCTTCCGATTCGCACATCCCTCCACCGAACTCCGTTTCGCCGGTGGCCGCGCTCGTTTCAGCCACGATGAACAGCTCGAAATGATGAGAACCGGCATCAATGGCGGAATCGTCGGGACACTCCTAACGACAACCGCCAGCGAGAGCGATGCCGATAAACAGTTGGCCCGCGACGCCGGACTGACATTCTGACCCCCTCCAAATGCCCGAAATCAACAACTCCATACGGAAAACCGTCCGCTCGCTTGCGACCGCCAAAGGGCGGCGCAGCGAAGGCGCGTTCGTGGTCGAAGGTACCAAATCGGTACTCGACGCCCTTCCGCGGTTTTCGCTCCGCGGCCTTTTTGCCACGGCCGCATGGATTGACTCCCACAAAGTCAATCCCGATTCGCTTTTCAAGGTAACCCATGCCGATCTCGAAAGAATGTCATCGCTTTCAACTCCGCCGGAAGTTATGGCAGTCTTCGACATTCCGCCTGTCCCGGAACTTCATTTGTCGCCTGAACGGCTTTATATTGCCCTGGACGGTGTGCAGGACCCGGGAAATCTGGGAACAATCATCAGGCTTGCCGACTGGTTCGGAGTAACCGACATCATCGCCTCGCGCGACACGGTCGACGTGTTCAACCCCAAGACCATCATGGCGACCATGGGGTCTGTAGGACGCGTGACGGTCCATTATACAGATCTGTCTGATATTCTGAAAGAAGCGAAACGAGCAGGAATGACGGTCTATGGCACCTTTCTTGATGGAGAAAACATCTTTGACTCTGTTGGTCAACCGTCAGGAATTGTAGTAATGGGTAACGAAGGGAAAGGCGTATCGGCCGAAGTCGCTTCGCTCGTGACAAAACGGATGCTCATTCCGAGCTATCCTCCCGGCCAGACAGGTGCCGAATCCCTAAATGTCGCTATGGCCACAGCCATCACTCTCGCCGAACTCAGGCGACCATTCCTTGTTTCTGAATAATCATGGCAAAGACGAAATATAAGACCACTTGGTTCTGCAATGTCTGCGGAAACGAAAGCACCCGTTGGGAAGGCCGTTGTCCGTCGTGCGGCTCATGGAACTCAATGACCGAGGAACGGGTCGCCACCGGCAAACCGTCTCGCTCACCTTCGCCTGTCGGCCCGAAACGCTCGCGTCCCGTAGCTGTAAGTGATATTGAGGCCGGACAGGAGGAACGCATCACGATGCCATCCGGTGAACTCAACCGGGTACTCGGAGGCGGTCTTGTAAAAGGATCTATGGTCCTTGTCGGCGGAGAACCGGGTATCGGCAAATCAACCCTCGTACTTCAGAACATTCTGGCCATAAAATCGAAAAAGATCCTGTATGTTTCCGGCGAGGAAAGCGCGGCCCAGATCAAACTCCGGGCTGACCGTATCGGCCGCGGAAGCGATAACGTTTTTATTGTGACCGAGACATCGCTTGACACCGTCTTTGACCATATCGAGGAAATAAAGCCCGAAATAGTAATTATTGACTCGATTCAGACAATCGCTTCGGATGAAATCGAATCGACCGCCGGATCGGTCAGTCAGGTACGCGAATGTGCGGCCCGTCTGCTTGCTTTCGCCAAATCGACCTCGACACCTATCATTCTCATCGGCCATATAACCAAGGAAGGATCCCTGGCAGGCCCAAAGGTCCTCGAACACATCGTTGATGCTGTACTCCAGTTTGAAGGCGACTCGAAATACATGTACCGGATCCTTCGCGCGATCAAAAACCGCTTCGGGAGCACGAGCGAGCTTGGAATATACGAAATGTGTCAGCGCGGACTTCGAGAAGTCACCAATCCGTCCGAACTTCTGACCACTCACCGAGAAGGCGAAGCTCTCTCGGGAATCGCACTCGGCGTCACACTCGAAGGTATCAGGCCGTTTCTTGTCGAGGTACAGGCCCTCGTAAGCACGGCCGCATACGGAACGCCTCAACGCTCCGTTACAGGCTTTGATCCCAAGCGAATGAATATGCTTCTGGCCGTTCTTGAAAAGCGGGTCGGTTTCAAGTTAGCTGCAAAAGACGTTTTTCTTAACATTGCCGGAGGTCTGAAAATCAACGATCCGGCGATCGATCTGGCGGTCACGGCCGCTATCCTTTCGTCAAACGTCGATATGCCGATTCCCGACGGATGGTGCCTGACCGGCGAAATCGGTCTGTCAGGAGAAATCAGACCAGTTACCCGACTTGAACAGAGAATCCGCGAAGCCGAGAAACTCGGAATGACCGACATCATCGTTCCTGTCGGAAATCTAAAGGGCGTAGACACTTCACGACTCAAAATCAGAATCCACGAAGCCAATCGAGTAGAGACCGCATTCAGATTGCTTTTCGGATAAAAAATTTAACGGGTGTAAACTTTTTGGTTCGTGATTCTGTTATGAATTCATCTTACAACAAAATTCATCACACACAACCCAAAATCCACACCCTTTATGAAAACGAAAATCACACTGGCTCTCGCATCCGTAGCCACAATTTCACTTTTTGCATCACCGAACGCTAATGCACAGACCGAGGTCGCTGTAACCGAAGTTATCGAAACACAAAGCGTCCCCTGCCGTACAAACTATTTCTCAACCTCTTCCGACAACTGGTTCATTCAGCTCGGTGCGGGTGTGGATATGCCGGTGGTAGAAAACAAACAGCCCGGTGGAACCACCGGCCGCTCGCTGACCGCAAGCTATAACGTGGCCGTCGGCAAATGGTTCACCCCCTATGTCGGTTGGCGTCTCAGCTTCCTCGGCGGCGCAATTCACTGGAACAACCAGGGATTCTCGAAAGCCAAATATGTCAACGGAAACCTCGATTTCATGTGGGACATGTTCAATAGTCTCGGTGGCGTAAATCCTTCGCGTCCTTTCTCGATTGTCCCCTTCGTCGGTCTTGGCGGAGCTTTCACATGGGACTTTGATGCTCCCGCCGGCAATGACTTTAACCGCCACGACCAAGTTAAACGCAACCAATGGACTCTCCCCGTCAGCGCCGGTCTTCAGTTCCGTTTCCGTCTATGCCGCTATGTCGACTTTTTCCTCGAAGCCCGTGGCCAGTTCCATGGCGACAACTGGAACAACTATGTTGACGACGCTCCGGTTGATTTCAACTTCACCGCTACCGGTGGCCTGACTTTCAACATCGGCGGATCAAATTTCAAGACCTATAATCCTTGTGATTACGTTGCCTATATCAACAGTCTTAACAACCAGATCAACGACCTCCGCGGTGCCCTGACCAACACCCAGGCTCAGCTTGCCGCCGCCGAAGCCCAGCTTCCCTGTCCCGAAGTCGTTCAGGCTGAAACCGTTGTCACCGAAGCCGCACCTCTTATGTCGACCGTCCGCTTCAAACTCAACTCGGCCGTCATCAGCAACGAAGAAGCTGTCAACGTCTACAATACCGCTCAGTGGATGAAAGCTAACCCCGACCAGAGAGTCGTCATCGTCGGTTATGCCGACAAAGACACCGGCACCCCCGCCTACAACATGCAGCTCTCTCAGCGCCGTGCTCAGGCTGTCCGCGACATGCTCGTCAACAAATACAAAATCAGCGCCGACCGTCTCTCCATGCAGGCAGAAGGCTCAAGCGTACAGCCCTACGACGTAAACAACTGGAACCGCATCGTCATCTTCTCGGTCGCCCAATAACCCGAACTTTTAAATAACAAATAGTTTTGAGACAGCCATCCGATCCCGGGTGGCTGTCTTTCATTCAGTAGAGTCACAAAAATTTTGGTTTCTTGGTTGGATTTTCAATTTATATTCATTAACTTTGCCGATAGGATTTTCTGCTCCTGACCTTTATTGACGGACAGGACCAAAACAGATCAGCCACCAACTTTTTTCAATCATTTTTACAACCAACCTTAACAGAAAATATGGCTAAAATTTCAGGTGCCGTTACTGTCGACGTCAACCGTTGCAAAGGATGTGACCTCTGCGTGGTTGCCTGTCCCACCGACGTTCTTCTTTTGCAGCCCAAGGAGGTCAATGACCGGGGATATCACTTCGCCTTCATGGCCCAACCCGAAAAATGTATTGCCTGCGGGTCGTGTGCGCTGGTTTGTCCCGACGCTTGCATCGAGGTGTACAGAGTTGTGGAAAAATAATCCTCCTTATCATTATTCATACCAGAAATTCCAAATACTATGGACGAAGAAATAAAATTGATGAAGGGCAATGAGGCTATTGCCCACGCCGCTATCCGATATGGAGTAGACGGCTATTTCGGCTATCCGATCACACCCCAGAGTGAGGTTCTCGAAACGCTCGCCGCCGAAATGCCGTGGGAAACCACCGGCATGGTGGTGCTTCAGGCCGAAAGTGAAGTCTCGGCAATCAATATGATCTATGGCGGCGCCGCGTCGGGTAAAGCCGTCATGACCTCGTCATCGAGTCCCGGCGTATCACTCAAACAAGAAGGCATCTCATATATCGCGGCAGCGGAACTGCCCGCACTGATTGTCAACGTCATGCGCGGCGGTCCCGGTCTTGGAACCATTCAGCCCAGCCAGGCCGACTACTTCCAGGCGACTAAAGGCGGCGGTCACGGCGACTATCACCTGATTGTCCTCGCCCCCGCGACGGTTCAGGAAATGGCTGACTTTGTCGGTCTCGGCCTTGACCTCGCCTTCAAATATCGCACACCGGCCATGATTCTGGCCGACGGAGTGGTCGGTCAGATGATGGAAAAAGTCGTCCTTCCGCCTTACAAACCGCGTCGTACCGACGAGGAAATCCGCGAGCAGTGTCCGTGGGCGGCAACAGGCAAACACGGCCGCAAGCACCACAACGTCATCACTTCGCTCGAAATGGATTCGACCGCAATGGAGAAAAACAATCTCCGTCTTCAGGAAACTTACAAAAAGATTTCGGAAAACGAAGTCCGTTTCCAGGAATACTTCACCGACGACGCGGAATATCTGATTGTCGCCTTCGGTTCAGTGGCACGCATCTGTCTGAAAGCCATTGAGGATGCCCGCGAGGAAGGCATGAAAATCGGTCTTCTCCGCCCGATCACACTCTGGCCTTTCCCGACCGAAGAAATCAAACGGCTCGCCGGACAGGTCAAGGGTATTCTGGCGGTCGAGCTCAACGCCGGCCAGATGATCGAAGACATCCGTCTTGCCGTCGACGGCAAGATTCCTGTCTGTCACTTTGGCCGAATGGGTGGCATCGTACCCAATCCCGGAGAAATTCTCGACGCGTTGCTGAAAAACTTTCCCGACGCGAAAAAATGATGTCTCATCCTTAACCAAGACTACTATCCATGTCACCCGAAGAAATAATCAAACCCGAAAATAAAGTCTATTCGCGTCCCCGGCTTCTGATTGAGACAAATACCCACTATTGTCCCGGTTGCAGCCACGGAGTCGTTCACAAAATACTGGCCGAGGTCATCGATGAACTCGGTCTTGAAGACAAGACAATGG
>CAYVXC010000090.1:0-572 GCA_964454925.1 uncultured Bacteroides sp. | reverse complement strand
GTCGCACCAGTCGGATGTGCGGTCTTCGCCTATAATTACATCGATGTAGACTGGGTCGAGGCCGCCCACGGCCGCGCTCCCGCTGTAGCAACCGCTCTCAGCCGTCTGCACCCCGATAACGTCGTTTTCACCTATCAGGGCGACGGCGACCTGGCAGCAATCGGCACGGCCGAAACCATTCACGCCGCCAACCGTGGCGAAAATATCGTCATTATCTTTATCAACAATGCGATCTATGGTATGACCGGCGGTCAGATGGCCCCAACCACCCTCATCGGTCAGAAGACAGCCACCACCCCCTATGGACGTCGCGTCGACCTCAACGGCTACCCTCTGAAAATGAGTGATATTCTGGCCGGTCTCGACGGAACATGCTATGTCACCCGCCAGGCCGTCCACACTCCCGCAGCGGTCCGCAAAACCAAAGCCGCCATCAAGAAAGCTTTCCAGAACGCGCTGGCGAAAAAAGGTACGTCGGTTGTCGAAGTCGTATCGACATGTAACTCAGGCTGGAAGATGTCGCCCGCAAAAGCCAACGAATGGATGGCCCAGTTCATGACCGAGAAATATCC
>CAYVXC010000089.1:0-8739 GCA_964454925.1 uncultured Bacteroides sp. | reverse complement strand
CTTCAGCAGCAGCTTTGATGATAGCCTGGAGCTGCTCCATGTTGTTGAAGTTGAAGGCGGGAATAGCGTAGCCGCCTTTGATGGCCTTGGCAAACATCTCGCGGGTGTTCACGAGGCCGAGTTCTTTGTAACTTACCATTATAATAGTTGTGTTTAAAAGGGTTTTCGGTTATGTCGCGCGCCGTTTGAGAAGCGCGCTTGGGCTTTGTACGCCACAAAGTTACTAAAAAATCCTGTCATCGACAAATCGGCCGACAGACTTTTTCGTGCAAGCGCTTATTTTCTCCGACACGGATAATTACATATCTTATGTAATTCCAGTAATCGAGATGGATGAGATTTTTTTATTTGTTACGATTAACAAAATAGACAAAACAGGTGATTTTGTTTGGTATGACGAATAAAATATATTATCTTTGCGCCATGGAAATAATTTCAAGAGATACATACATTGATCATATCATAGGGTTCCTTGACAAGGGGCTCATGATTGCGTTGACCGGACAGCGCCGCGTTGGGAAGAGCTTTATTTTGCGTGAGCTGGCGGAGGTTATAAACCGGCGAAATCCATCAGCAAACATAATCTATATTAACAAGGAAAAAAAGAAATTCAGCGAGATAAAGACTGATTCGGATCTCAACGAATATCTGGTTGACAAGTTGAGCGATGATAAGGCAAACTATCTGCTTATAGATGAAGTCCAGGATATAGATGGTTTCGAGAATGTCCTGAGAAGTCTGAATGCGGACGAAGAATGTCAGATTATTGTTACGGGAAGCAATGCAAAGATGCTTTCTTCGGAATTATCGACCTATCTTGCCGGAAGATATATAGAGGTGCATATTCAAAGTCTTTCCTACGAGGAGTTTTTGAAATTTCACAGTCTTGAAGACTCTTCGTCGAGTATGGAAAAGTATCTTTCTTACGGGGGATTGCCCCATCTTTACCGTCTGGGATTGGACAACCGGGACATGGTATGGGAATATATCAGGAACATCTATAATACGATTGTTCTTAAAGATGTGATTCAGCGTGAGGCGATAAGGAATGTCACTCTTTTTGAGAACCTGATGAATTTCGTCAGTGACAATACGGGGCAGCTTGTTTCGGCTACATCGTTGTCAAAGTATCTGAAATCACGTCAGATTCAGATGACTCCTCTGACTGCTATAAATTATTTGAGATCAGCGTCTAATGCTTATATCGTAAATAAGGTGCCGAGGTATGACATTCATGGGAAGAGACTGCTTGAGACCAATGAAAAATATTATTTCGAAGATCTTGGAATCCGTAATTTCCTTGTCGGGGAGAATCGGACAAAAGATATAGAAAAGGTTATGGAAAACGCGGTCTATCTCCATTTAAGGAGTCTCGGCTATAAGATATATGTCGGAACGTTATCAGATTGTGAAATTGACTTTGTAGCGGTTAAGGATGGCCGAACAGTCTATTTTCAGGTGGCGTATCTTCTCGTGGATGAAAAAACAGTGGAAAGAGAGTTCGGAAATTTGCAAAAAATCCGTGATAACTATCCCAAATATGTCATCACGATGGATTCGGGCCTGATTCCCGGAGATTACGCCGGCATCACGCAGATGTCTTTGAGGGGTTTCCTGAAAACTGATAAGTTCTGATACCTCTTACTCGCAGAGGGGAATGGCGGCGAGGGCAAAGGGGAGGCTTCCGGGGGTGTCGGTGTCGGCCGAGGCCAGTACGGGCGGGAAGATTTCGGGCATCGCGAAGGTGACGAACCGGCGGAGCTGACTGATATAACTGTCGCGGAGGGTCCGCGGACCGCTGACGAGGATGCGGTCGACCGTGTTGTCAAATTCAAGCTGTCGGGCGGCGGCGAGGGTGTAGTAGACGGCATCGTCGACGGTTCGGGTGGCGAATGTGTTTGCCATCAGCAGTCCCTGGTGACCGACGGCGATGATGTCGGTCACGCCGTTATGTAGGGCAACGTGGATTTTGCCGGTGTTGCCGAGATGACTCCTGAGCACATGATAGCGCGCGGCGGCTGCCAGGCGTTGGGTGATGGCGGCTCCTGGAAAGGTTCGTCCGACAAAGCGGGCTACCGCCGGGTCGATCATCGTTACGAAAGCTGTGCGCCCGGGTTCGGGATAGGTCACGACGGGGACGAGATCGGTGGCGGGATAGAGCAGGTCGATGTCAGCCGCAAGGGCTTCGGGATCGGCGGCGCGTTCAGCGGGCACGAGAAAGAACCGTTCGGTGTCGACGACAAAGTCGACGCGACCGAAGTCGGCGGTCAGGAGCGGATTGTCGTAGATGGCTTCCTCGAGCCGGGCCACACCGCGGCCGGGCATAGCCGAGAGGTCGATCCGGCGACACACGGGCTCGGCGTCGGACACCCGCGACGTGAGCGCGATGTCGAGCGAATGTTCGCCAAGCTGAAGACCGAGACGGTAGAGCGACGGGTCGGCGATCAGGTCGTTTGTCAGACGTTTATCGTTCATAGGCCGGGGAAATCAGACGAGTTTTGAGAAAGGCGCGGGAGCGGGAGCCGAGAAGTTCATGTCGCGACGCGTGACGGGGTGGACGAACCTGAGCGTGGAGGCGTGGAGGGCGAGGCGGTGGATCGGCGAAGTCTTGGCACCATATTTTTTGTCGCCGGCAATCGGATGGCCCATTTCTTTCAGATGGACACGGATCTGGTTTTTTCGGCCGGTGTCGAGCGAGACTTCAAGGAGCGAGTAGCCTCCGCGCGATTTCAGTCGTTTCCATCGCGTGACGGCTTTCTGGCCTTTTTCCGGGTCGGGGGTCGAGTACATGAAGTGCTGGCTGTTCTCGGCCAGATAGCTCGTGATGACACCTTCTTTCTCTTCGGGACGGCCTTCGACAACGGCGAGATAGCGGCGTTCGATCACCATGTTGTTCCAGTTGTGCTGCATGGTGTTTTTGGCTTCCTCGGTCTTGGCAAACATCATCAGCCCCGATGTGTGCTGGTCGAGGCGGTGAACGATAAAGAGTTTGTTGCGCGGATCGACGCGTTTGACATAGTCTCGGAGAATCGAGTAGGCCGTACCGTCTTTTTTCTTGTCGGTGCCCATCGACAGAAGCCCGTAGCCTTTGTAGACAACGATGACGTCGTCGTCTTCATAGACAAGTTTCAGGCGCGGGTGGCGGAAGGTCTGCCACTCGCGGGTGGTGTTGATTCTGACGGTGTCGCCTTTGTCAACCGCGAAATCAAACTGGGTCGTGACCGTCGAGTTGACTTTGACCTGGTTGTGTTTCAGGAAATCCTTGACCGTGACCTTCTTTTTGTCGGGCATCGAGGCTATCAGGAAGTCGAGAAGACCGGCGCGTTCGGTGGCGGTGAACTCGATGATCCGGTCGGGTTGCTGGGGTCGTCGCTCGGCACCCGGTTTGTGGCTTAGTTGTCTTGGCATTTTTCTCGGGTGTTATTTTTTGCGTGCGGCGGTCTTGCGTGCCGGCCGTTTCGGGCGGCTGTCCTGGGTGTTGACAATTTCGAGAGCTTGCTCGAGGGTGAGCGACGCGGGGTCGGTGACGGCCTTGGGAATCTTGTAGTTCGAGTCTTTATAGGCGATGTAGACCCCGTAGCGGCCGTTGAGAATCTTCAGGTCGGGCTCTTCGTCGAAGATCTTGACGATTTTCCGGCGGTCGGCCTCGCGCTGGGCTTCGATCAGGGCAACGGCGTCGTCGAGGGTGACGTCGGCCGGCGCCATGTCTTTGGGAACCGAGACATACTTTCCGTCGTGGCGGACGTATGGCCCGAACTTGCCGATTCCGAGGGTTATGTCCTTGTCTTCGAAAGTCCCGAGATATTTCGGGAATTCAAACAGTTTAAGAGCGTCTTCAAGGGTGATGGTGTCGACCGACTGGCCTTTGAGCAGCGACGCGAAGCGGGGTTTGCGGTCGTTTTCGTTCGATCCGATCTGGACGAGCGGACCAAAACGTCCGATTTTCACCGAGACGGGTTCGCCGTCGTGGGTTGTTCCGAGACGGCGTTCGCCGACCTTCTGTTCGAGGCGCATGTTGAGAGCCTGCTCGACATCGGGGTGGAAACCGTCGTAGAATTCTTTCATTTCATCGGTCCAACGGAGGTTGCCCTCGGCGATTTCGTCGAATTTTTCTTCGACGCGCGCGGTGAAGTTGTAGTCGAGGATTGACGGGAAGTATTCGGTCAGAAAACGGTTGACGACCATGCCGATGTCGGTCGGAATGAGTTTGTTTTTCTCGGCTCCGTAGGTTTCTTCCTTAACGGTTTCGGCAACTTCGCCGTTTTCGAGGGTGAGGGTGATGACCTCGCGGCGCTGGCCCCCGCGTTCGCCTTTTTCGATGTATTCGCGGGTCTGGATGGTCGAGATCGTGGGCGCATAGGTCGACGGACGTCCGATTCCGAGTTCCTCCATCTTGCGGACAAGCGATGCCTCGGTGTATCGCGGCGGCTGCTGGGTGAAACGCTCGGCGGCGACAATCCGCGGGGCGGTGACGGCCTCGCCGGTGGTGAGGGGCGGGAGAATCGATGAATCTTCGGGGTCGGCCGCCTCGTCGTCGTGGCTTTCGATATAAACCTTGAGGAAGCCGTCAAATTTAATCACTTCGCCCGACGCGGTGAAGTGCTCGGGGCGGGTGGAGATGTCGATGTCGACGGTGGTCTTCTCGATTTCGGCATCGGCCATCTGTGAGGCGATCGTGCGTTTCCAGATGAGGTTATAGAGTTTCTTTTCCTGGGCCGTTCCGTCGATGGTGTGTTGGTTCATGTAGGTCGGACGGATGGCTTCGTGAGCTTCCTGGGCACCCTTCGAGTGGGTGTGGTACTGGCGGACCTTGAGATAGGGCGCACCGATTTCGTTGGTGATCTCTTCCGAGATGGCGGCGATGGCCTGGGACGACAGGTTCAGCGAGTCGGTACGCATATATGTAATATGTCCCGCTTCATAAAGCCGTTGGGCGACCATCATTGTCTGGCTGACGGTGAACCCGAGTTTGCGCGATGCTTCCTGTTGAAGGGTCGAGGTGGTGAAGGGTGGGGCAGGCGACTTTTTGACGGGGCGCACCTGAATGTCGCTCACCTCGAAACGTGCGTCGCGACAGGCGTCGAGAAACTCGCGGGCAGCCGACGTGTCGCCGAGACGGTGGCTGAGCTCGGTCCGGAACGGGTGACCGCCGGCGCTTTCCATCAGTGCCGTGACGCGGAAGTAGGGTTCGGGAGTGAAGGCCTTGATTTCTTCTTCGCGGTCGACGATGAGTCTCACCGCGACCGACTGGACACGGCCCGCCGACAGCGCGGGCTTGATTTTTTTCCACAGCACGGGCGAGAGCTCGAAACCGACGATGCGGTCGAGGACGCGGCGGGCCTGCGGGGCGTCGACACGGTTCAGATCGATCGATCGCGGGTTGGCGATGGCGTGGAGAATGGCGTTTTTGGTAATTTCGTGAAAGACGATTCGCCTGACGGTCCGCGGGTCGAGTCCGAGAACTTCGCTGAGATGCCAGGCGATGGCTTCTCCCTCGCGGTCTTCATCGGACGCGAGCCAGATGGTCTCGGCTTCGGCGGCAGCCTTTTTCAGCTCGTCGACGAGTCCTTGTTTGTCTTCGGGAATTTCGTAGATCGGCTCGAAGCCGCCTTCTACATCGATGCTGAAGTTCTTTTTCTTCAAATCGCGGATGTGTCCGTAGCTCGACATGACCCGATAATCTTTGCCGAGAAATTTTTCTATGGTCTTGGCTTTTGCCGGAGACTCTACTATGACGAGGTTCTTGATCATCTTTACTTCTAAGGGCTTGAAATGACCGCTGACGGCCTTTATTTTTTGTGTCCTATGTTCTTTGTGGGCGCAAAATTAGTGAAAATTAATCAAACTGATGCAACGTCGCGCCAAAAATCTTATTTAAAGTATATATATAAAAGATGTGTAGCGCGGAGGTTCTTAGTTTTAACAATATTGATAGTGCGATTGTTCCGGTAATGAATCTAAGCGTGTTAAAATTTGCTAAAATGTGGCGGCGTTTGCGAAAAAATATTTACCTTTGGCGTGCAAAGTCCCCGATTTTAAGGGGCGGTATGCCTTATAAAATACCGAAAAACGTCTAACTGACTAATCCCAAGAAACTTAAACATCTATTATAACAATTATTTTTATTAACCCTTAAATTCAATTTTCCCTATGAAATTGTCTTTACGCAATCTTGCCCTTGCATCAGCCGTTATGGTTGCAGGCGCAGCTTTTGCACAGGATGCTCCCACTGTAACCCAGAAGTGGATTCAGCATCTCGGAATCGTCAGCGGTGACTTCCGTACTGGTACCGGCGTAAACGGTAAAGTTTACATGTCGGGTGGTAGCATCATTAAAGTTGTTGACGAAACCGGCATTAAAGATGTAGAATTCGAAGGCCTTACTTTTAATAAAGGTATGTCTTCTGACGATGCAGGTAACCTTTTCGTTCTGAAAGGATGGCCTACCGGTGCTGGTACCAACGCAGCTTATCTTATCAAACCCGACCTCAAAACTGTTGCTGAAGTAGCAGTTAAGGCTCCCACCGAAGATGCAAGCTATCCCATTGGCCGTTCTGACGTTCAGGGTGGTGCTATCGGTGACTTCTTCAGTGAAGAAGGTGGTGCACTCTACATTGCATCTCAGAATAGCGAATATCCTATTTGCGTGATGTATAAAAACGGTGAACCCGTTGAAATCGAATATGCTACCGAAGCAAGAATGGCTGCCGCCAACACTATGGCTTCTGCAGTACCTTCTGTTTCAACTGTAGCCGATCTCGAAGATAGCCCCGAAAACCTGTTCTACTATCGTACCGGTAGTAGCTCGGCAAATATTTATTATATCAATGAAGACGGTGAAGCCGCTACGCTTAAAGTTCCCGCTGCTCCCGAAGGCTATGCACTGTCGACTCAGAATGGTTTCACCGTGTTTACACTCGGTGATGTTACCTACCAAGTTCGTCCTTTGCACCGTGCCGGCTTTAACTGGGGTTCTGACTTCCTGATTTCTGACCTCGAAGGTAACGTTCTCTTCGCTACTTCTTATGCTGATGAATATGTTTCTCTCGGCTCAAAGACCGGTAACGGATGTAACCTCGTTGCTCACAAAGTCAGCGACTACAAAGTTGAACTTTATCAGATCTATACCACTACTGAAAACGACAAGATTGCTTTCGCTGCTCAGTATGACATCACTCTTCCCGAGCCTCCCGCTGAACCCAAAACTACCGACCGCAGTCAGTTCGTTTACAACCTGAAAGCTGCTCAGGCCGGTAACAACGTCTTCACCGTTACTTTCGAAGCTACCGGTGACGCCGCTTCTGCTACTCTCGTTCTTACAGACAAAGCTACTGACGAATCAGTATATGTTGATCTCAAAGGCGAAGTGAAGAAAGGTGAAAACACCTTCTCAGTTGACCTCAACGACTATGCTAAAGAAAACGGTAAATTCAACTATGCAATCGAACTCCATAACTATGAAATCCCCGAAGATGTAGTTACCGAACCCGTCAGCATTGGTGGTAGCCGTGGTGGTGTCGTTTGTATGGTTGATCCTACTAACGAATTCTATGGTATGACCGTCGTCGCCCGCACCAAAAACGGTGGTTTCGATGTTTACAACCAGCTCGGTGAAAAAGTTATGGACGCTGTTCACGCTAACAACGCCGCTATGGGTGGCACAGGCGCTAACAACTCAAGCCCGATGCGTGGCCGTCAGCGCGGCACAACCGCTCAGTTCGCTTCTTGGGGTGACGCTGCATGTGGTGTCGTAGCATTTGACCTTGCTAAACCCGACGATGCTCCCTACTGTGTATTCGAAGGCAAAAATACCGGCAATGGTACAATCATGAACGTTGTAGGTAATGATACAATCCTCGTTGGTTCCGGCACTCCCGGTATGGCATACGCAGGTGAAGGCGAAGGTACTATCCTCTTCACATTCGACGAAGATATCTTCGGCAACAAACTCGCCGGTAACCCCATCGGTACAGCTATGACAACCGGTAAAGCCGCTGTAAACTGGGGCTTTGGTTCTGCTATGGCTAACACAAACGTAGGTCTCCTCGGTACTAAGGGCGGTCTCTTCTTCTCTCAGACACGTGCTAACGGTATGGAAACCGGCGTATGCGGTCTCGGTTATATCGATATCACCGACGGTGTCGATGGTGCAGATATCATCTGGCGTTCTGCTGACGAAGCTGAACAGTACCCCGAATTCCTGAAATCAGCTACCGGCGGTATTGATATCAACCCCGCCGGCGATCTCTTCGCTGTTTCGACCTACACCGGTATCAATGTTTATCTCCTCAGCTGGGATGGTAACAAACCCGTTTTCGAACCCTACAAAGTTATTGACACTCCCAACCAGAAGAGCGTTTACACAACCGTACGTTTCGACGCTGGTAATAACCTCCACGTTATCAACCAGACAACCGGTTACTATCAGGTTATTATGGCTGACAAAGAACCCATCTCGGTTACCGAAGGTAATGGCGTTCTCGATATCACTACCGGTGTTGACAACGTAGCTGTAGACGTAGAAGCTGCTGACGCTGTTTACTACAACCTCAACGGTGTTAAGGTTGACGCTAACAACCTCACCCCCGGTGTTTACGTAAAAGTTGCCGGCAAAGTTGCCACCAAAGTTGTTGTTAAATAAACATAGACATTGAATAAACCCTAAAGCGGCCAACAGCCGCAGACCCTGCGGGGGTTGCGTCACCGACGCGACCCCCGCTTTTTCGCTCGCGGGCTGTCG
>CAYVXC010000088.1:0-8747 GCA_964454925.1 uncultured Bacteroides sp. | reverse complement strand
GTATCAATATTTATGCGTAACTTTGCGAAGCGAAAAAGTGGCTATCGGCGAACTATTAGTGAACCGGTGGTCGTTTAACCGTGGAATCAGTGCCATTCGTACGGCATGACCAATCATTATAAAAAGAGAAAATATATAACCTAATCATAACAAGACCAAGATGAAATTCAGGCACATTTTACTGTCTGTGTTAGTGTCCTGCTCGATTGCAGCATGGGCAATGACCGACCAGCAAGTCATCGCTTACATCAAGCAGCAGGTATCGGCCGGAAAATCCAACGAACAAATCGGTAAAGAACTTCTGGCCAAAGGTGTAACCCCCGAACAGGCTCAGCGCATCAAGGCTCAGCTTGAAGCCCAGGAAACTTCGGAAACCAACGTCACGAGCCAGAGCGCCGGTGCCATGAACGCCGACCGCCGTCACGATGCCTCGAACGACCTCACATCGGACGCAATAACCGACATCGACCGTCAGATCGACCAGGGCAGAAACGGTAAGGTATCAGCACGCCAGATATATGGCCACAAGGTTTTCAACTCGCGCGCACTCACTTTCGAACCCAGTGACAACCTCGCCACTCCCCAGAATTATCGTCTCGGCCCCGGCGACGAAGTAGTCATCGACATCTGGGGTACGTCGGAAGATCATCTCCGCCAGGTCATTTCTCCCGAAGGCAGCATCATGATTTCGCAGATCGGCCCGGTCTATCTGAACGGCATGACCATCAACGACGCCAACCGCCACATTAAGAGTGTCTTCTCAAATAAATATGCCGGCATGGACGATGCCGAAACTGACATCAACGTCACCCTCGGTCAAGTCCGCTCCATTCAGGTCGACATTCTCGGCGAGGTCAGCACTCCCGGTACGTATAGAATGTCACCGTTTTCGTCGGTGTTCCACGCTCTCTATCGCGCGGGGGGTATCAACGACATCGGTACGCTCCGTAACATCCAAGTTCTCCGCAACGGTAAAAAAATTACCGGAGTAGACATCTACGAATATCTCTTTGACGGCAAGACCTCGGGCAACATCCGTCTTCAGGAAGGTGACGTCATCATCGTACCCCCGTATGAACAGCTCGTCAGCATCGACGGAAACGTCAAACGTCCGATGTACTATGAAATCAAACCGGGCGAAACCATCAATACGGTTCTCGAATATGCCGGCGGTTTCACCGGCGATGCATACGGAGGAATGGTCAGACTTGCACGTCAGTCAGGCACAGAAAACGAGCTCCATAACATCGACCGCAATGAGTTCGCAACCTACAAACTGAAAGACGGCGACCTCATTTCCGTCGGAACCATCCTTGACCGCTATTCGAACCGCGTCGAACTGAAAGGCGCTGTCTACCGTCCCGGTCTGTTCGCAATCGGCAAGGACATCAACACCGTAGGTGACCTTGTCCGGAAAGCTGATGGCCTGACTGAAGACGCATACACCGACCGTGTCCTCCTCTACCGCGAAGGACCCAACCTCGAGCTTGAAATCGTCCCGCTCAATCTGGCTGCCATTCTCAACGGTACTGCCGACGACGTAATTCTAAAACGTAACGATATGCTTGTCATTTCGAGCATTCAGGAACTCCAGGATCGTGGCGGCATAACCATCAGTGGTCAGGTTGCACGTCCCGGACAATATGCTTTCGCCATCAATACAACTCTCGAGGACCTTATCTTCCAGGCAGGTGGCCTCCTTCAGGGCGCATCGACAGCGCGTATAGATATTTCGCGCCGAATCACCGATCCGACCGCGACTACACAGACCCAGCAGCTCTCGCAGATCTTTACTGTTTCGATGGAAAACGGTCTCGCCGTCGGAAACGGCAAAGGTTTTATCCTCAAACCCTACGACCACGTTTATGTACGCACAAGCCCCGGTTACACTCCTCAGGAAACTGTAACCATCGGAGGTGAAATTCTTTTTGCAGGCTCTTACGTCCTCGAACGCCGCAACGAGCGCATCACTGATTTGATTCGCCGTTCTGGTGGACTGTTGGACGGCTCCTATATTAAAGGTGCTCACCTTGAACGTAAACTTACAGATGATGAAATCGCAGCCCGTAAAGAAGCACTTCGAGTTGCAATGATGAACCAAACTTCTGATGGTGACTCTATTTCGCTCCCGAAACTTGACGTTTCTTCTCACTATAATGTAGGCATCAATCTTGAAATGGCCCTGGCCAATCCCGGCAGTTACTATGACCTTGTTCTTAAACCCGGTGACCGCCTGTTTATTCCTGAACAGCAGAGCACGGTGAAGATCTCGGGAGAAGTTCTGTTCCCAAACACCGTTCTCTATGAGCCCGGCAAGAACCTTAAATATTACATCGAACAAGCTGGTGGTTACGCTGACCGGGCGAAAAAAGGTAAAGCATTTATCGTATATCTCAACGGTACAGTAGCTCTGGCTAAAGGCAAGGCAGTGATTGAACCTGGATGTCAGATCATCGTTCCCACGAAACACAAAACAGAAACCAACTGGGCAAAGATTGTCGCATTGGCTACCAGTTTCGCTTCGGTTGCAACTATGGGTGCCACCATTACAAACATTGTTAAATAATAAGACTCCATGACACAGGAAGAAATCAAAAACGAAAAACCGGCCGAAGAAGAAAAGGAATTTGACCTTCTCCAAATCGCTTCCCAACTGTGGGCTCAGCGCCGGAAAGTGTTTAAATGGTGTTTCTGCGGAGCTGTCCTCGGTCTGATTGTTGCATTCAGCATTCCGAAAGAATATTCGGTGTCGGTCAAACTTGCACCGGAATTACCTGACTCCAAAACCTCAGGCGGCAGTCTGGGCGCACTGGCCTCGATGGCCGGACTCTCAGCCGGTTCAACCGGTGGCTCCGACGCTGTCTACCCGATGCTTTATCCCGACGTGGTCAGTTCTGTGCCCTTTATAACCGGCCTGTTTGATGTTCTCGTCACAACGAAGGACGGCGAGACAATGACAGTAGAGGAATTCATGAAGGAAAAAACAACCGGTCCCTGGTGGGGGGTAATTTTCGGACTGCCCGGAAAAATCATCGGTGCCATCAAAAGTGGCGATGACGAAGAAGTTCCAGCCGACCACAAACTCGACAACTTCCAGCTGACCCTTAGCGAAAGCAGGATGTATGACGCTCTTTCAAAGAGAATCAGTACATCGGTCGACAATAAAACTTATGTCGTTACAATAGACGTCAAGATGCAAGACCCGCGCGTATCGGCTATTCTGGCCGACACAGTGGTATCACGTCTGCAAGAATACATCACGGAGTATCGCACGAACAAGGCACGCAAAGATTTGGCCTACGCTGAAAAGCTCAACGAGGAAGCTAAAGAAACCTATCACGAAGCCCAGCAGAAATATGCTGATTACGTGGACAAGAATCAGGGGATCGCATTCCGCTCGGCCCAGATTACCCGAGATCGTCTCGAAAACGAAGCCGCACTTGCTTTCAACCTCTACAACCAGACCGCACAACAGGTTCAGAAGTCTCAGGCAAAGGTTCAGGAAATGAAACCGATATGTGCGGTCCTCACTCCTCCGACCGTCCCCGTCAAACCGTCAAGCCCGCGTAAATTCCTCATTCTCATAGGCTATACCTTCCTTGCTTTCGTCGCCTGTGCAGCTTGGATTCTTTACCTTACACCGATGCTGCAGGCCCGCAAAGAAAAGAAACAGAAAGAAGCCGAACAGACGCCTAAAGCGTAAGGTTTTTTCACCATCATCTCTCCTCAAATAATAATGACAGAATTTAGAAAAAGCATAATTTTTCTGCTATCAACGGCATTTGCACTCTCTGCTTTCTCTCAAGGCAGAGAGATGCAGATTCTGTCGTCGTTTGGACCAACAGCTCCAACCAGTAACAGTCCACTCGACTACATTGCCAAAACAACTACCACGACCGGAACGGCAGTTGATCCGATGACCGAAAGAACCCGGATAATTGCATCGCTTCCTGTTGAATCAACCGGCCGAACGGAGTATCCCGTCTCCGAGGACCCATTAAGCAGCGTGCTTTCATCGCTCCAGAAGACGCAGGAGGATTCCTCTCCTCTCGATTTCATTGTCAGCAACCATGACAATGTAAAAGCCGATGGTATTGGTGTTTTGGCCACAATCGCGGATACTTATAATGCTAAAAGCTATTATGCCTCCGGTGCCTGGGGTCAATCAGCAAAGATAACTTCCACCCCACTCGCTCCGTCGCTCATGGGTCGCGAATTGTTTTTACCCGGTCGGGGAAAAATATCTTCGCGTTTCGGTTATCGGGCAATGGACTCGAAAGTACATAAAGGCGTCGACATCGCAATGGCTGTCGGCGACACCGTCCGAGCCGTTATGCCGGGAGTGATTGAAAGCATTAGCTATGAACACAAAGGCTACGGAAACTATGTAACGGTCAAACACGACAACGGAATGCAGACCCGTTATGCCCATCTCAGCAATTCATTGGTCACGACCGGTCAGCGCGTCGAAGGTAACCAACCCATTGCCCTGAGTGGCAACACGGGCAATTCCACCGGACCTCACCTCCACTTTGAGATACGCTATCTCGGTCAAGCCATCGACCCGACGACTCTAATCAATTTCAATAGTTCACTGACCCGTTCAGTCACTCCGTTAACGGCTCAGCGACAAACAAAGGTTCAATCCGATAATGGGCTTTTTTCAGCCTCGTCCAACCGTGAAGAACGCCACAAACGAACCTACGTCGTACGCCTGGGCGATACTGTCGAAAAAATCGCCGCGCGCTTAGGTATTTCCGAAATGAAACTATGCCGGCTGAACAATATTACTGACGGAGTCACCATTCAGCCGGGACAGATGTTGATCATCAAGTAACACACAGCCATGAATCTGCCAGACTCGTGTGCCTTCCGAAAAAGAACTGCTGTCGTCATGACGGCATTTTCTGTTTTAACCGTAATTCTTGGCGGCGCGTGTCTGTTCATCGGTTCAGTTGATATACCGATGTCCGACGTTATTAAAATAGTGTTCGGAGATAGCGGCACAAAACACACATGGACATATATAATTAACGACATCCGAATCCCGGCGTTGATAGCGGCGGCTCTGTCTGGCGCCGCCCTTGGAACAGCCGGTCTGCTCCTACAGACAACTTTTAACAATCCGCTTGCTGGCCCGTCAATTCTTGGCGTTTCAACCGGAGCGAGCCTCGGGGTTGCTCTGACGTTGCTTGCCGGTCTCGGAGCCGGTGCCGGAGTTGGCGCTGCCGCATTGATTGGCTCGACCGCCGGCGCTATATTTATAATTCTTATTCTTCTTGCCCTTTCAGCGGTCGTCCGCTCATCTATGATGCTACTGATTGTCGGCATTCTCATCAGCTATCTGACGTCGTCGGGTATTTCTATTCTCAATTTCTTTGCAACCCAGGAAGGCGTTCACTCTTTCGTTATCTGGGGGCTTGGAAGTTTTTCAGGGGTAGGACGCGACGGACTGGCCCTCTTCACACTCACGGTCTGCCTCAGTCTCTTTCTCTCACTTCTGCTTGTCAAACCGCTCAACGCTCTTCTGCTCGGTGAACGATATGCCGCCAATCTCGGTGTCAACGTCACAGTTTCCCGAACCCTGATTCTGCTCGTGTCGGGCGTACTGACCGCCGTCGTCACCTCCTTTTGTGGGCCCATTTCGTTCATCGGACTTGCGGTACCGCACATAGCGCGCCTGTCGCTCAACACTTCCAACCACCGGCGTCTGCTCCCCGCGACCATGCTTGCAGGCGCTTCTACCGGGCTACTCACATTATTAGTAGCCTCGGGAGTCTCTGAAACCGGCAGTCTTCCGGTCAACGCCGTCACTCCGATCATCGGTGTACCGGTCGTGCTCTACATCATCCTTAACCGCCGACGGCTCAACTATTTCAACTGATCCATGTCCAAACTCCCGGCTATAAAAGTCAAAGATTTAACCATTGGCTATCCTAAGCGTATAGTCCTGACTGACATCAGCTTCGATATTCCTTCCGGATCGGTCACAGCCGTTATCGGCGCGAACGGCACCGGGAAATCCACTCTCCTCAAGACTCTTTCGGGCGTTATCCCTCCCCTCAGCGGTACCGTCGAACTCGACGAGCGACGCCTATCGTCAATTTCGCGTCGCGAACTCGCCCAACTGATGGCAATTGTATACACCGACCGCACAAACGGAGCCGGTGGCCTGACAGTCCGAGAACTCGTTGAACTCGGACGTCACCCTCACACCGGCCCTCTCGGACATCTTACTGCCCACGATCATGAGATTGTCCAGGAAGCCATCAATTCGTTGGGAATAAAATCCAAGGCCTCTTCTTTTTTGTCAGACATCAGCGACGGCGAACGCCAGAAAGCCATGATTGCGCGCGCACTCGCCCAAGAAACTCCGGTCATCCTTCTTGACGAACCGACGTCCTTTCTCGATGCAGCCAGTCGTCTTGAAATTCTCGATCTTGTCCGAAGGCTTGCTGACACCCACCACCGCACTATCCTTCTGTCAACCCACGACACAGCACCATCCCTTGCAATCGCTGACCAAGTCCTCTCCATTGCTCCCGGCGAATCGCCGTCGGTCTCCTTGACCCCGGCGGACAGTCCAAAACTGATCGAACGGATGAATAAAATCTTCACTAACCGCGACGTCCGCTTCAATCCCATCACCTGCGACTTCGAAAAAGCCAACTAAACTGTATTTAATTACTAAATACAATTGAACATAGCGGTTTTAGGGGCACAGAAACTTGGTGGAAATAGATTATTCGGATCAAAGAGACTCTCGGAGGATGTTCCCGAAATGGACAATAAAATGACCGAATGTGACAAATTTTTAGGAGGGACACGGAGGTGTCTTTCCTTTTTTTTGAGTAATTTTGCAAAGTTGAATAGTGTGTGCCTACCAAAACACACTCTCACGCCAACACACGCAAAACAAAAGTATCAAGACTATACATTCTAAACATCATCAAATCAAATGTTAAAGAACATTCTTTCCAAAGGTGCTATCGCCGTCAGTGTGACACTGTCCGTGGTCTCGTGTTCAAAAGACAATGGCGAACAGAATGCAGCTGCCGCCGCTCAGGGTCAAGTACCCGAAGTCGCTGTTCAGACTCTTGAAATCGGTTCGGCCGATCTCCAGACAAGCTATCCCACCACTCTCAAGGGTAAGACCGACATTGACATCCGTCCTCAGGTTTCGGGTTTCATAACCAAAGTTCACGTTGACGAAGGTCAGAAGGTAAAAAAAGGTCAGGTTCTGTTCACCATCGACCAGGTACAGTTTGAAGCAGCCGTGTCGCAGGCACAGGCAGCCGTAAACTCGGCACAGGCAGCCGTAAACACAGCCATAACCAACGAGAAAAATCAGAAGATGCTTCTTGATAAGGGTATCATTTCACAGTCACAGTGGCAGGCTTCAGCCGACCAGCTCGCTCAGGCCCGCGCAGGACTGGCGCAGGCTCAGGCAGCCTTGACCACCGCCCGCAAGAATTTGAGCTACACGGTTGTAACCGCTCCGAGTGACGGAGTAGTCGG
The DNA here is from genome assembly GCA_964454925.1 of uncultured Bacteroides sp. Classification (GTDB taxonomy): domain Bacteria; phylum Bacteroidota; class Bacteroidia; order Bacteroidales; family Muribaculaceae; genus CAG-873. Next base: position 1,229 of record CAYVXC010000088.1, on the reverse strand, counting down.
CTCGATTCCCAACCGCGAAGGTTCGCTTGCCTCGCCTTCATCGGCTCAGCCACTGACGACCATCAGCGATATCAGCCAGATGTATGCCTACTTCTCGCTCAACGAAAACGATCTTATCGCTCTTACCCAAAACGGTACAGTCGATCTCGACGCCGCCCTCGCCGCCCTTCCTCCGGTGAACCTGATGCTCAGTAACGGAGTCATCTATCCCAATCCCGGTAAAATCGCGACTGTCGCCGGCGTAATCGACAGTTCAACCGGAGCGGCAACCGTCCGCGCTCTGTTTGACAACCCGACGGGTATGCTTCGCTCGGGTGCAAGCGGGACAATCATTCTGCCCTCTCATCAGGAAGATGTTATCATCGTGCCCCAGAGCGCCACTTTCGAGAACCAGGACATGACGTTTGTCTATCTCGTCAACGATTCGAGCATAGCCGTTCCGACTCCGATTCAGAAAATGGACCTCAACGACGGTCAGAACTTCGTCGTGACCGCCGGAGTTAAAGCAGGCGACAAGATTGTGGTCGAAGGCGTCAACACCGTTGTCCGTGGCAAAATGCCCATCAAACCCGCCGCTCCCAAACCCGCCGCTGAATAATCTTCTGTGAAAAAACAAATTATCGTAAGACCAATCCACAATGAAACTCGATAGATTTATCAACCGCCCGGTGCTCTCGACGGTAATCTCGATTTTTATCGTTCTGCTCGGTATTATCGGACTCGTGTCGCTCCCTGTGACACAGTATCCCGACATCGCGCCGCCGACCATCACCGTTACCACGACCTATAGCGGCGCAAATGCCCAGGCGGTGCTTAACTCGGTCATCGCCCCCCTCGAAGAATCGATTAACGGTGCAGAAGGCATGACCTATATGGAGTCGACCGCCACCAACACCGGCAGTGCGACCATCAACGTCTATTTCGAACAGGGTTTTGACCCGAACATGGCGGCCGTCGACGTACAGAACCGCGTCGCCAAGGCTCAGAACCTTCTGCCTGCCGAAGTCACTAAGGTGGGTGTCATCACCCAGAAACGTCAGAGCTCTATGCTCGTAGGTATCGCGCTGTTTGATCCGACCGGGACCTACAGCGAGGAATTCATCGAAAACTATGCCAAGATCAACCTCGTTCCCCAGCTCCAGCGTATTTCGGGTGTCGGCGACGTAATGGTAATGGGTGGCGACTACTCGATGCGTATATGGCTCAAACCCGACGTGATGGCTCAGTAC
>CAYVXC010000087.1:0-8827 GCA_964454925.1 uncultured Bacteroides sp. | reverse complement strand
AACGCCCACGTCGACGGCAACAACACCAACTATCCCGCCTTCTTCATCCGCGGCGAAAACCAGACCGAAAGCTCTCCCGGTTCGATTGACCGTGTCAAACCTGTCTGGAAATACGCTTTCGGGAACACTCATTCCTGTTGGTCGACATACTCGATGGAGAACGTCGCTCTCTACTACGACGTTGACTTCTGGAGTGGTGACTATGCGATCAATAACTTCCCCAACGGCAAGACTTACAAAGGCTATTACGGAGTTCTCCGCCACGGAGTTCCCGGCTTCCTCGTTGAAGGTTACTTCCACACCTATCAGCCCGCACGTCACCGCGCGATGAACCCCGATGTCTGCCGTCACGAAGGTGTTTCCTACGCCCGCGGTATCGCCGATTTCTTCGAAGTCCCCCAGGAAAAGACAGGTGATATCTATGGTATCGTACGCGACAAACACGAACGTTTCCGTCACAAATATTACAACTGCTCATCGACCTCGCCCGACGCGTTCAAACCCCTGAACGACGTCAAGGTGACTCTTCTGAGCAAGGGTCAGGCAGTGGCCGAATATACCACCGACGATGAATGGAACGGTGCTTTCGTATTTACAGGCCTGGAACCCGGCGAATACACCATCAGTGTCTCGGCCGAAGGCTACAAAGAAATGGAAGCCGACTATGCCGGCCCGTTCGTCGTTGAAGCCGCCAAGACCGTCTATCCTCAGGTTTATCTTGAAAGCACAACTTACGAACCCCCGAAGGTTACCTACACCGACTATCCCGACGAACTCAACACGCCGGCTATCGGTGCGGCTGACAGCTACAACATGACCGCCAGCCACCTCGACCAGGCAGTTCCCGCCCTCGAAGGCAAATCGATCAAGCGTATGATCGCCAAGGGTGACAACCTCTATGTTCTGGCTCACGATGCCCAGATGAAACCCACCCTTCTGGTTCTCGATGCAACCACCCTCGACACCAAAGCCGAAGTCTCGACCGAAGGTACCGAAGGTACACACTCTCCGCTGGCCGACATCCAGGTGACCGCAGACGGCGTCCTCGTAGGTTCGGCAGCCGAACTGTGTCACATCAACAACGATCAGGTTGAAGAAGGCGAAACATTCGGCGAATGTAACATCTACCGCTGGGCCAACGACGAAAAAGGCGTTCCGACCGGTGCTCCCGAGAAATGGTTCACGACCTCGGTAACGGCTAACTTCTTCCGCGCCGTGACCGGTTTCACCTTCGCTTACAGCGGAACCGTTGAAGAAGGCCAGATGTACATCCCCTCGTACTCGACCTACTACAACCGCAAGGTATGGCTCAATGTCCTCGACATCGTAGACGGCAAAATGTCTTCGTCGCGCTTCGTCAACCAGACCCGTGACCTGATGAATATGGATGACCTCGGCGAAGATGTTATCGTTACCGTTTCGCCCCTCGATTCGAAGATGTTCATCGTCAACAGCGCCAAGGTTGCTCCGATGCAGTTCTCGTCGCTCGACTACAACCTCCAGAACACCGCCACCGCTCCCGTCAAGGAATCGACCCGCGAAGGCTACTTCAAATATGCCGGCCACTCGTTCATGGCCGTTACCGACCTCGAAGGTGAAAACCACGTCGGTGTAAACCTCTACGACATCACCGCCGGCCTTAACAAAGCAACCGCCGTCGCAACCACCAACACCACTATGGAAGGTGAGAAAGCACTCGCGGCAGCTGCCGGACGTACCGTCGTTCTCCGCAACAACGATGAAGAAATCATCGGTGCCAACATTGATCTCTACACCGTCCGCGGCAACAAAGTCAGCCGTTTCACCACCAAAGGTGTCGACCAGCCTATCGTACGCGGTGAATGGGCTTACGCTCTTTCGAGCCAGCAGGTTCCCAACGACCAGGAAACCACCTACGAACTGAACTTCACCCTCACCGGTGACGCCGACGCCCGCGTCGAAGCCGTTTCGACCACCGATGCAACCGACGTCAAGGTCATCGCTCAAGGCTCGTTCAAGAAAGGCGAAAACCAGGTTCAAGTTTCGGCTTCTGACCTCGGCGGCGAATACTACACCTGGCGCGTGATTGTTGAAAACCGTCCCATTGCCAACGTTGCCACCGTATTCAAATCGGAATATCCCTCAAGCGGCGTTTCGATCGACCTCAACCCCGAATCACCCTTCTTCGGCAACGCATACGTCAGCCAGTACAGCGCTCCGCGCGGCATCCGCCTCTTCTCTCCCGAACTTGAGAAAGACGCTCCGCTCTACCTCCAAGGTGTTTGGGACATGACCGTCGGCGCATCGCCCTGGCGTACAACTGTCATGCCTACCGGTACACTCCTGATCTCAGACTGGGGTGACAAGATGGGCGGCATCTACAAGTTCAACCCCGCTTCTCCCGACTCGCCGCGTGAAAACTTCTTCGCCGGAACATGTAACCCCGCGAGCGGTGAATGGACATACGAAGGCAAAGTCATCGGCGGTTCGACCTCGGGCATGGCTGTCCGCGGCTCGGGTGAAAACACCGTCCTCTACTCGTTCCAGGAAGACTGGCCCTCAGACTACTTACGTAATCTCATCCGTTGGGATCTCGGCACCGCCGAACAGGTGACCGGTCAGCCTTCATTCAGCTATGAAGCTCTGTCGCCCTACCTTATCAACGGTAACGTTAATGTTCTCGCTGATGACCACGGTCTCTATCTCGGTCAGGTTCGCGGCGCCGGCAACAACACCAAAGGTGTTCCCTCGTTCATCATCGCCGACTATGACAGCAACATCCTGTTCAACTCAGGTTCTGACTGGGAAGAACTCAACGGCAGCATCAGTGCAATCGCCGTTACTCCCGACGCGAAGACTTTCTACGTCCAGGATGCTTCGGGCAACGTCCACGTCTGCGCTCTGACCTGGGAGCCGACCTTCAGCCTCACCCCGCTCTACAAATTCAGCGTTCTTGCAGCCGGTGGCACCAACACTGACACCTATCAGTTCGCTCTTGACCCGGCCGGCAATCTCTACGCCGCCAACCGTTCTTCGTTCCGTGTATTCTCGCTCCCGCGCGAAGCTTCTGAAGCTGTTACTCCCGCCGCAAGCAAGTACCTCCTTCAGGGTAAAACCGGTGTCGAAGACATCGCTGTTGACGCCGCCGAAGCCGAAGGCGAAGCTGTTTACTACAACATGAACGGTATTCAGGTACCCGCCGAAAACCTCGTTCCCGGCGTTTACGTCAAAGTCGTAGGCAAGACCTCGACCAAGGTTGTCGTAAAATAACCCCTACCCGCTGATTTAGCGGACAACTAACATAGGCCGGCCGAAAATCGAAAGGATTTTCGGTCGGCTTATGCTGTAATGTGCTACGAAACCGCCGGAGGCGGTGAAGATGATAGAAACCCCACGTGCAAACGTGGGGGCCCAGGTGCAACCTGGGGTCCGGAGACATCTAACATATCCGAACGTCGGAGACGTGGGGTTATGGTGACCACATTACACCGCTTCTCCGAAGCTACTTTCAATCAGACACTTACCACCCCACGTTGCACGTGGGGTTTCTATCATCCTCGCATCCTTCGGATGCTCCTTTGCGGATGCCGTTGTTGGCCAGTATCACATATTCACAAACGCTTCTCGATGACTAATAACCTCGCATCCTCCGGATGCTCCTTTGCGGTTCATTCCGTCGTTATTGCGTCCAGCACACATCCTTCCCAGGCTGAATGAGATGAGAAAGGAGGGCGACCCGCACGGGCCACCCTCCCGGTTGTGTAATTCAGGGTGTGGGTTATATTCGCGTGTTAATGATAACCCGATAGAGATAAGGTGTTCGGTTTACTCGACCGGAGCAAAGCGGTCGGAATCGGTATATTCGAGTAGGGAATCATCGGTATAGTTCCGGAGTGGTTCGGGGTCGTTCTTTTTCACGGCTTTGAGTGTCTTGACCGTGCGGGCGACTTTCAGACGCACTTTTTCGGCAGCCGCCGATTCGAATGCCTCGGGAAGAACGAGATAGGCCGGACAAGGGCTTTTTCGGCCGGTACTATTGCCATAACCGATATAGGGTGCAGGAATCGTTATGATTCCGTCTTCATAGCTGGAGATATTGTCTTCATGACCCCATCTTATCATTTCCTGTATAATATCCTTTGGTAGTGTCCACGGCGCACTTGTGTAGTGGAAACCCTCTTCGTTAGCGACGATTATCATTTTGCTCCCGGGTGTAAAGCCCGAAGGCTGATCGGGGATAATAATCACCCCGTCACGAATCATAAATTCGAGATGGTCGGCCAAAGCCTCTTCGGGCGTCAAGTTCTTAGGCGCCATAAACGAGTTTACCCACGGCGACTGAATCAGATACCTGTAAGGATATTTTTTGTGCTGATAGTAGTTGACTTTCATGGGGTACGCCATCGGATCAATATATTTGCCTGTAGACATATTTATATAGGTCGGAAGCACCCATCCGTCGTACATTTCGCCCTGGCCGAGGAAATCCCACTGGTCTATGTCAATCGGAGCGACGAACAAGTCGGTCGCACGGCCGATCTCGCGATCATTCTTGTCGTAAGCGACCGAAACCACGTTATAGGCCTTTTTCTTCTCAAAGCCGAACGTCGCGCTGACAGCGTCGCCGTCGGCCTTACAAACGGGATATTTTTCGGGGTTGGAGGTGAAATCGCTGACTATGGCGTTTATGCTGTCAGTGCTGAACCCGATCCGGTAATAAGCAGCCGGGACGTTTTTCTGAAGCGGCCGTGCGATAACGGTGACATGCTCCTTATCGGCCGTCATGTCAGTGGTTGTTTCGATGACCGAGGCAAACGGATTGAATGAGTCGTCGGCAACGAATGTCTCTGTATAGATACCCCGGCAATATTTTCCATCTTTATATTCGGGATAATATTGAACAGTATAGAGACGGATAGCATTGGTATAAGGATCGAACTGATTATGTTTCAACTGGGTGAAAATCGGGTCATCTTCCTCGCGTCCGGCGTAATAACGATACATCCAACGGGCGTCGCTGCGGTATATCCGACCTTCGGGCAAGCCGTTATACCCGGTGTATTTACCCGGAAGTGTAATCGGGACATAGCCTTCGGGAGTCCGGGCATCCATGTCGGGAACAATCAATGTGTCGGAGAGGCCAAAGATGCCATCCATGATATATTTTACGTCTTTAGTCTGATCTAAGGGACTAAGCCGTCTCAAGGATGTATTTGTAACACCGATCGATGGGGAGTTTGAATAAAAAACGCCGCCAACTCCGGGATTCGACATAACGGCATCGAAACTTTTCACCCACTCCGTTTCGTTCCTGTGAGTTTCGTCTGAATCAGCTTCGTCTATATATGAAACTTTCAGACAAACGGTCATATTCTCACCTTCGGGAATGGAAATAAAGAGTTGTCCGGCCGACGAATCCAACGAGAAATCATAGTCACCGTGGTCATACTTCCATGAGACTTCATACTTAAGCCTATCCACATCCGACTTGTACGTGGTGCTGTTCCAGTCAATCTCTCTTATGATATAAGAACCGCGGACATTGACCGGGCGGTCAAATCCTCCCTTGAAATCTATCTTCATAAGGCGATTGGCGGTCGTATCGGCCGATGCGATGATATTCAGGGGTTGCCGGTCGCCGCGGATCAACAGGTCCTCGACATATTCGGCAAACTTGGTTCCGTCACCATCCCCGGGCGCGTAATAGACACAGTCGAGGTTCAGCCGCCGTTTGTAGTCCTGAAACTCGGGACAGCGTTTCCCGTAGTATTTCTCCCCGAGAACCTTGGTCGTATAGTTACGGCGGTCGGCGATCCATATTTCGCCGTATTCGGGATGAACATACCCGGTCGGCTGACAGTCCAGGGTGACGGTCCCGTTCTCGTCTTCCACGAAGACAATGTCTTTCTTGAATATTCCTCCCGAAAGGCGATAGATGTTATCGGTCGGATCATCGGGAACATAGGTTCTCATCAACGAGACAGAGAATTCGACCGTGTCGAGAAAACCGGGATGGTACCAGACGGTGCCGGTGTCCCACAGTGGCTCGGTCAACTTTTCGGCTTCGGGAACGACAGGCATTTCCTCACGGTCGATGAAATCGAATTTATCAACTACGTCGGCATTGACATACTTGACCGTTCCGTCTTTCATCTCGATTTTCATTATTGTGTTTTTCGCACCGACAATCATCACCGTCAGCAACGCCAGGGATGAAAGTGCGTATATGATTCTTTTTTTCATTATCTGATGGATTTTCAGTTTTCAGTCTGACAAATTATTCGTTCCACGTTCCTCCGGTTACCGGATAATCGTCGCCGGGCTCGGTATATCCCTCGATGAAGGGCTTGAGTTTTCCGGGAATGGGATAGAGGAAATATTTCGAGCCGCCACGGATTCTCAGCTGACCGTTTTCGGGACAATAGGCATCGGCGCGGTCGAGGTCGCGTTGAAGGCGGAGCATGTCGAAGTAGGCCAGCCCCTCGCCCCAGAGCTCGATACGCCGTTGCCAAAGAACGTCTTCACGGATGGTCTCGGCGTCGGTGGCCCGACAGGCGAAATAGGGATTTCGATAGGTCTGTACGAATCCGTTGAGCTTTTCGCGTGCATCAACCGTCTTTCCCGACATGGCGAGCCCTTCGGCTTCGATGAGGTACATCTCCTCGATACGCATCAACGGTACGTCCTCGGCGCGGACCGTCCCGTAAATCTTTCTTTTGTAGACGTCGAATTTTACGTTTGCGTGAGGCGTCGAATAGGTCAGCGTTTCGAGCATAAGGTTGTAACGGCCTGCTGTCAGGAACGGATGCTGGAAATTGTCGTCCAGAAACCAGTTGATTCTGACATCGCCCGACTGTTTTGACAGATAGTCCCAGAGGACAGGGCCGCAGAACGCAAAAGCATCCCAATAAGCGGCAGCTCCATTGACAGCGAACGAGCTTATGTTGCCGCCGAAGTTGGAGTGAGAGGATGCTGTCGGATCGGTCTCTTCAAAAATGACCGCCCACATCCAGTTTCCGTATTTCGCATCCTGGAATCCGGGATGGGACGCGACCTCCATCGGGAGCGGCCGGGCTGACGACGCGTCGATGGCACGGCGGGCGAAAGCTGCCGCTTCGTCATAGCGGTGCATCGTCAGGCTGTAACGGGCGCGGAGTCCACAGGCCGTTCCCAGGTCGATATATCGCTTGGCTCTTTCAGTATCGACCATAGCCGGCACGAGTTTGCAATCTTCAAGCAACGCGATCGCCCTGTCGATATCGGCCAGAATCAGATCATAGACCTGAGTGGTGGTTGAAAGCGCGAGCGGTGTCCCCTCGAAAGCGGAGCTGTTGTTTGTCTCGGTTACAATCGGAACAGCGGCGGCATCGGGAGCGAATTTGACATTGTGGGCAAATGTCTGCACCAGATTCCAGTAGCTGAACGAACGGAGAGCGAGAGCCTGAGCCACACAGAATTTTTCTTCGTCGGTCGAAGGGACCGGGCAAGATTTCAATATTTCGTTGGAACTCTGAATAAAGTTGAAACAATGTGACCACATTTCCTTTGCCGGGAAGACGTTGTGCTGATAGGCGCGCCATCGCTCCAGGATATATTGCCCTGTCGGCGTATATAGATCGGCCGTCTGGTGATCCATTCCGAGCATCAGGGTCGGGTAACCGAAATCGTTCATGTAGTTGGGATTCTTTTTCTTAAGCAGGTCGAACAATTCTTTCACGGCCCCGAAACCCTGACCGGCCGGCTCGATGCTCTCCGTGTAGGTTATCCGGCTGACCTCGTCAGAATTAATATAGTCCTTCACTCCGTCAGCGTATCTGACACGGAGAATGTCGCTGTCGGTCTGAGCGCCGACCGCGAGAACGCCTGTAAGAGCCATAGCGCCCGCGGACATAAATTTAAGCAGTCTTTTCATACTTTAAAATGATAGTTTAGTGACGAAAACGCCGATTCGGACAATATATACTCCGTGGCCGAGCGATGACCGCTCGAGCCGGTAGGAGCCGCTAACTGATTTTTCACTCTTGACCGGAAGCCCTTGGATAGAGTAGACTTCGACAAAGGTCCCTTCGGGAATCCCGGCGAAAGTCACCCCGTCGCTGTCGAGGGCCACGGTGATGGCACTCATCGTTTCGCCGGCCATCTCGCGGACCGAACTGTAGTCGCCTTGCGCTCCATATTCACATTTTTCAATGTCGTCAAAATCGAGTACAACAGGTTCAATCCCCGGCTTCGACGGTGCCTCGACCGTCAACGACCGGTCGTTATTAAATGTCAGCACGGGGCCATCGGCCAGCAACACCGTCACTACCCCGCGGGAGGTTGAGTGGATATGGAGTGCCTCCACTCCACCACGAACCCCGAGCACTCCCAGACACAGGAGCATCGTAAGAATCAATGTTTTTTTCATGTGGAAAATTAAGGTTAAAAATTAAATAAATCAGCATTGGCTTGCATCAGCGTGCCAAAGGTACAAATTTAAGGACTTTTACCCCCCCATTTGTTAACAAACATTAATTTTCTTTCGATTTGAAAAAATTTCTCTCATTTCGTGTAATTCAATTTCGCAAAAGGCAATAAAATTTCACTTTATAAAGGTCACTTCCGGTTCTTTCCGCTTTAGACTTTTCGTAATTTTCAATAGTTAAATAATCTTAATATCGACGGATTTTGTGCAATGGACGGTTTATTTACTTAACTTTGGGGCGAAAAGACTAAACCATTTGATCGAATTTTGGAGAATGTGGTACTCACCACAATACCTAAATCTTTATATACCTTAATATTATCCTTTTAACCCAACCATTTAAAACCAATCCAACATGAAAAAGATTTTCATTACGGCTGCCGT
>CAYVXC010000086.1:0-9061 GCA_964454925.1 uncultured Bacteroides sp. | reverse complement strand
TTGTGACAAAATTGTGATAGACGATGTGACAAGAATGAGCATAATTATGGTCGAAGAACCCGTGAATTTGTCACAAAAACACGCCAAAAGCTATTTGTAACAATAATGTAACAAAATAATTACGAATTTAATACACTATAAATCAGCGATATATAAACTAATAGAAATTATTTTCTTCGTATTAACATATATTAACTCGAAAATACTTGACAAGAGATGAAATTGTGACTAACTTTGCATCGTCAACAAGAAACAAAGACATCACAAAAGAAAATTCATCCATAACAAATCTCATCCTCATAACCCCAAAAACTTATCCGCTATGACCACCTCGACAAACTTCCAGAATAACCTGATGAACCTCCAGAGCAACATGCTGAACTTCGCGATGATGCTTACCTCGAACCGCGACGACGCGTACGATCTTCTGCAGGACACGACTCTGAAGGCTCTTGACAATCAGGAGAAGTATGCCGAGAACACGAACTTCAAGGGCTGGGTGTTCACGATCATGCGAAACATCTTCATCAACAACTACCGTCGCGCGGCCCGCACCGCCACCGTTGTTGACACGACCGAGAACCTGTATCTGTTGAACCTGAGCCAGGACAGCGGAATCGAATCGCCGGAAGGCAGCTTCGGCGCAGGCGAGATCAGCGCGGCCATCGACGCATTCCCCGAAGAATACCGCGTACCGTTCTCGATGCACGTAGCGGGTTACAAATATCACGAGATCGCTGAAAAGATGAATCTTCCTCTGGGCACGGTCAAGAGCCGCATCTTCCTGGCCCGCAAACGTCTCCAGCAGCGTTTCGCCGACTACCGTTAAAAGTCGGTCCCACAACCTCCTCCCCTCCAACTATACGAAATACTAAACATGAAAAGCACAAAGATATAAATGATTGGTTTTTATTGATTGGTTAAAATGATTGGTCGGTATATTTTTCGGAAATGATCCCCATACGGGAACGAAATGCTCCCGAAACGAAATTCAAGGTTAAGATTAAATATTGATTGGTTAATAAATGATTGGTTAAAAGACCGACGGCGCGATGGGAATCGCGCCGTCGGTCTTTTTCCGCATTGGGTCATTCGGCTTCGGTCGGATGTTTGAGGTAGTATTGTTCAAGGAGGTGGTGGAGGTCGAAGTAATAGTCGCGGGGTTTGTCGCTATTTGGTGCGGTAACCGTGACGCGTTCATAATAAGGTTCTTCGAATTCCTGACCTATAACCGAAATCCCTGAAATATTGAAATAGTCAAATTCGTGGGTCGGATAGACGATTACCCAGGCGTGCTCTTTGTCTAACCCTGTGCCGCTTCGGGCGATGGTCAGAAGCAAATGATCGAGTTTGTGTTTCCAGATGAGTGCATGATTATATTTCCCGTTCTGTTCATAAACATAAACCTTATACATCAGTTGGGTCAGATTCAGGGGATTGTTGCGGAGCGATTTGTCGGCAAGCGAAAGTATCTGATTTTTTTCCGAGCGGCTCAAGTTCCCGTGTTTATAGTAGAGTGGTTCGGTCGCTTTGAGTTCTGCCTGAAACGGGTTGGGCCGATATGGGTTGTAATCTTCCTGGAACATCGTTCCATAATAGAAGTAGTGGTAGTCGTCGGTAGTCATGGTCGTGTCGTCGGAGAGAAACGACTTGAGGAGTTTGGGATAATAGTAACGCGATTCAGGATTAAGGGTCTCGGCTTTGATTTTCTCAAAGTCGGGATGGATCGCGTCGGATGGTTGGCCGGCCGGTCGGGCGGTCAAGGAAAGAACGACGAGAAACGAGGCTAATATGGTGAAGAGTTTCATAGAAGGGAGTGAGCGGTAAAAGTGTTTAACCGAAAATAGTTTTTCCGGCGATTAGTGCGGCCAGGGAGATGCCGATCATTGACAGGGCGACCACCGCGGGAATCCCTTTCGCTCCAAGATAGTTGAAAAACTTGGAAGAGGGAAAGTTCATGGGACGGCCGGCGGCAGTACGACTGAAAGCGAGAGCGCCCAGGAATGCTCCCAGAACAGCCCCGCCGATCAGCGACGCCTGATTATAAAGAGTCAGTCCGAGGGCGAGGCCGACGAGGGCGCCTCCCGAAATATAGCCGACACCCGCGCCTGTCGAACGGATTGCGCGGGGCAGGAGAAAATGGTTGATGACGACAAGAATGGTGGCGGCGCCCCAAAAAAGGATGTTGGAGCCGGGCAGAATGATACAGTCACCGAGCCATAGAAGGGTCATGCCGAGAAAGGCGGGGATGACTGCCATCATTCTCGGGAAAAAGACTGCAACGGTTGCCCACGCGAGCAACAGCGAGCCTATAACTAACAATGTAGTAGAGGGAGTAACCATTTATTTTCGATCTGTTTTCTACAAAGGTAGTGAAAAAACAGCCAAACGGTTACTCTTGGACTCGGATATTAACCTAATTTAACCGGCCTTAGAGATATTTGTCGCCAAATGACATTTTGGCGTCGGTGACGATATCCTTGATTTTCTGTTCATCGGCTTTCGGGCAGACGAGAAGGACATCTCCAGCATCGGCCACGATATAGTCGCGGAGACCCCGGACAACAACGAGTTTGTCGCCACGGACCGCAAATATGTTGCCGGTCGATTCGTAAGCCATCACGTTGCAGTTCTGGGTCACGTTGGCATCGCGGTTTTTAGGCGACTGGTCATAGAGAGCGGACCACGTCCCGAGGTCGCTCCATCCGAAATCGACGGTCTCGACATAGACGTTCGTGGCTTTTTCCATGACGGCATAGTCGATCGAAATAGCGGGACAACCGGGGAAGGCACGAGCGATGAAGTCGGTCTCGCGGGCGGTGCCCATCGCGTTGTCGTCACTGTCAATCAGATTTGTGATCTCGGAAGCGTGGTGACGGAGCGCCGTCGTAATAGCTTTTACGCTCCAGAGGAAAATACCTGAATTCCAGAAAAATTCGCCGGTTGACAAAAAGACTTTAGCCATCTCGATGTCGGGTTTCTCGGTGAACGTCTTGACTTTGGAGATGTTGCCTTCGACGTGGGGCCCGACCTGAATGTAGCCATATCCCGTTTCGGGGCGTGTTGGTTTGATTCCGAGGGTCAGGAGCGCGTCGTTGTGCTCGACAAACTCGAATCCTTCGAGGATTGAACGGCGGAAGTCGGGCAGCCGGGTGATGAGGTGGTCGCTCGGGGTGACGATGATCGAGGCGTCGGGGTTGAGGGCGCGGATATGAGCCGTTGCCCAGGCGATGCAGGGTGCGGTGTTGCGTCGGGCCGGTTCGAGAAGGATATTCGACCGGGAGACGTCGGGCAGCTGTTCGCGGATGAGATCAAGATAGTCGGCGTTGGTGACGACGATCACGTTTTCGGCGGGCACGATGTCGATGATGCGATCATAGGTCATCTGGAGAAGTGTCGAGCCTGTTCCGAAAAAATCGAGGAACTGTTTGGGAAGCGAGGTGCGGCTGTAGGGCCAGAAACGGCTGCCGATGCCGCCACACATGATCACGCAATAACGATTTTTATTTGGACCTGACGAGGTAGTATTCATGATATGATATTTAGGATGTGGAGTGAAGGGAAGCGGACATCTCTGTCGCTTCATGAATGATATCGGACTACTAAGTTAGCAATTTTACCTGACATTTTCAAAACTTTTGAGTAAATTTGCAGACAAGATATATCTCAAATGCCCGATGAACAGCGAACTCGAAGACTATATTGCCAGTCATATTGATCCCGAACCCCCTCTGCTCCATGAGGTTTATCGGTCGACCTATCTGAACCATCTCTATCCGCGGATGTGTTCGGGCCATGTACAGGGCCGGCTGTTGAAAATGCTGACCTCTATGATCAAACCGGGAAAGGTTCTTGAACTCGGGACGTTCACAGGCTATTCGACACTGAGTATCGCGGAAGGACTCGGAGACGGCGCGACGATCGACACCATTGAAATCGACGACGAGAAAGCCGACGAGCTCAACGAGACGTTCGGAAAATCGCCTTACAGCGGGCGTATCAATGTCCTCATCGGTGATGCTCTTGATGTTATGCCGACTCTCGCAGGGACGCCTCCATACGACATGGTGTTCATCGACGCGAATAAACGTCGCTATAACGACTATCTCGACGTTATTCTCGACTGGGGACTGGTCGCGAAAGGCAGTTTTATTCTGGCCGATAACACTCTGTGGGACATGAAGGTTGTCGACACCCCCGCCACGGAGATCCACGACGAACAGACACGCGGAATCGCCGCCTTCAACGACCGGGTGGCCGCCGACCCGAGACTGGAGAAATTTATTCTTCCGGTCAGAGACGGACTGACAATAATCAGGGTAGTCGGTTAACAATCCGGGGCGTCGGGATGTTATAATTTCACAACTAACATAAACCAACTAACAAAACAACTGAATATGGAAACAACACGTCAAGCAAAAATATCGCGTCTGCTTCAAAAGGAATTAAGTGAAATTTTCCGTCAGCAGACCGCCAAAACACGCGGTGTCATCGTCTCGGTGAGCGCCGTGAGAGTTTCTCCCGATCTTTCGTCGGCACGCGTCTATCTCTCGGTGTTCCCGTCGGCAAAAGGAGCCGAGATTCTTGAATCGATAAACCGCGAGACCAAGACCGTCCGCTATGAACTGGCTCAGAAAGTCAGGTTCCAGCTCCGAAAGACTCCCGAACTGTCGTTCTATCTCGATGACAGTCTTGACTATATCGAAAATATCGACCACCTTCTCGGTGACAAGAAACCGGCCGCTGAGACTCCCGTCGCTCCCGAAGAATAATCCGGCCGATATTACAGGAATTACATTTTCACCCCGCCAATCATATCCATGTTATCGTTGAAAATTGCTCTTCGCTACCTGATAGCGAAGAAATCTCACTCGGCAGTCAATATCATCGCGCTGGTGGCCGTCACCGGTGTGGCGATCGCATCGCTGGCGATGATTGTCGTTCTGAGTATCTTCAACGGTTTCAGTGACTTGGTTGAGGGACAGTTATCCCATCTCGACCCGGAAATACTTATTGAGCGGACCGACGGTCAACTGATAGCCAACGGTGACTCTCTCGCCGAAGTGATCGGGTCGTGGGACGAGGTCGAAGTGGCTGTTCCGACTCTGACCGAGCGCGGGCTCATCGTCACTCCGACAGCCCAGATGCCGGTGGTTTTCAAAGGTGTCGGCGAAGGCTATGAACGTCTGACCGATATTGACCGCGTCATTATTGACGGCTCATTCGAGACCGACAATACGGCCGGTCTCCCCGCCATGACTGTCAGCGTCGGAGTGGCCAACACCCTTCTGTCGGCTCCGTCCGCCACCGGGTTGGTCAATCTCTATGTTCCGCGTCGCGAAGGACGGATAAATCCGGCCAATCCTTCGGCGGCTTTCCGTGGAGCGGAAATGGTGATAAGCGGTGTCTTCAGAGTCAATAATGCTGATGTCGATGTTGACAATATCGTTGTGCCGCTTGATGTCGCACGCGATCTCTTGGCGCGCGACTTCGAATCTACCGCCGTCGAGGTGAAATGCCGTCCCGGTGTATCGCCCGACGGATTGGCCAGGATTGCAACCGGGCGCCTCGGATCCGGATACAAGGCGTCGACCCGTCTCGAACAGAGAGCCGAAGCGTTCAGGATGATCAAGATAGAAAAATGGGTGACATTCATGATGCTCATATTCATTCTGGTCATCACTCTTTTCAATGTCGTTTCGACGCTTTCCCTGCTCGTCCTCGAAAAACGCGGAAACATGGCGACTCTCCGTGCCCTCGGTGCGCGTAGTTCGATGATCAGGCGGGTATTTGCCGCTGAAGGATTCCTTGTCACGGCTGTGGGCGGGGTCATCGGTATCGCGGCCGGAGTCGTTATTTCGCTAATCCAGCAGTATGGCCGCCTCGTAAAACTTAATGGCGACGCCTCGGCGCTTTCGATCGACTACTATCCGGTCCGTGTCAGTGTGGCCGATATCGCGCTGGTAGCCGGTGTAATCGTAGCGACTGGCCTGATTGTCGGCCTGATCACGCGTCTTTTTGTCAGTGACGGGAGCGACCGCGCTACCAAATAGAATCTCATAACCAAACAAAACCGATATGCAGACCGTACTATTTCACGAAACTATATTCGGCCCGATCCACTCCCGGCGTCTCGGTACGTCGCTGGGTGTCAACCTCTCGCCCAATGACGGAAAAATCTGTTCATTCGACTGTCTCTACTGCGAGGCCGGTTTCAATGCCCAGGGACCCGGCACAACCGGTTTCCCGACGCGCGAGAAAGTCAGGACCGATATGGAAAATAAGCTGAAATCAATGAGGGAAAAAGGCGAGCGCCTCGACGTGATCACTTTTTCGGGAAACGGCGAACCGACGCTTCACCCCGATTTCGGAGGGGTCGTAGACGATACTATTGCGCTGCGGGACAAATATTTCCCCGAAGTAAAAATCAGTGTTCTTTCCAACTCGACACGTGCGTCGAAACCGTCGGTGGCCGATGCGTTGAGGCGAGTGGACAACAATATTGTCAAACTCGACTCGGCGGTCGAGCGGACCATGCGGCTCATCGACCGCCCGAACGATCCGGGCTTTACGGTTGAACGCGTTGTCGGTGATCTGGCAAAATTCGGGACGTCGGCTATCATCCAGACTATGTTCACGCGCGGATCCCACGACGGGGAGACAATCGACAATACGACCGACGAAGAGGTCGGCGCACTCATTGAAGCCTATCGCGCTATCAATCCCGGCTCAATAATGATTTATTCGATCGACCGCCGGACTCCCGAGCAGTCACTGACACGGGTGATGCCCGACGAATTGAAGAAAATTGCGGACCGAATCGGGAAAGAAACCGGAATACCTGTCACGACGGCCTGAACCGCGAACCAAACAGCGGCGTCAAACGTTAAGACAGTACATTCAACTATCTATCAATACTCTCTCACTATCACACAACCGTATTAAACAACAGAAATCATGGCAGATATCAAATGTGTAGGCATACTTACCTCGGGCGGTGACGCTCCCGGCATGAACGCAGCTATCCGCGCCGTCACCCGCGCGGCAATTTTCAGCGGACTTAAAGTCAAAGGAATCTATCGCGGCTATCGCGGTCTGATTGATGACGAGATAGTCGATTTCAAGACCCAGAATGTTTCGAATATCATTCAGCAGGGCGGAACGATTCTGAAAACGGCCCGCTGTAAGGAATTTACCACGCCCGAAGGCCGTCAGCTTGCATACGATGTCCTCCGTCGCCACGGAATCGATGCGCTCGTTGTCATCGGCGGCGACGGCTCGCTGACCGGCGCACGTATCTTTGCCAACGAATTCAACTTCCCGATCATCGGATTGCCCGGTACGATCGATAACGACCTGTACGGAACCGACTCGACAATCGGCTATGACACGGCGCTAAATACCATCATGGAGTGCGTGGACAAAATCCGCGACACCGCCACCAGTCACGAACGCCTGTTCTTTATCGAAGTCATGGGCCGCGACGCAGGCTTCCTGGCTCTCAACGGTGCAATCGCCGCCGGAGCCGAGGCTGCGATTATTCCCGAAATCTCGACAGAAGTCGACCAGCTTGCCGAACTTATCCAGAACGGCTTCCGCAAGAGTAAGAACTCGTCGATCGTCCTCGTCGCCGAAAGTCCGGTAACAGGTGGTGCTATGGGACTGGCCGAACGCGTGAAGAACGAGTATCCCGGCTACGATGTACGTGTGTCGATTCTCGGTCATCTCCAGCGCGGCGGCTCACCGACAGCCCACGACCGTATTCTGGCTTCGCGCATGGGTGCGGCCGCTATCGATGCCCTGATGGAAGATCAGCGAAACGTAATGATCGGCATCAAGAACGATGAAATCGTTTATGTGCCCTTTACCAAAGCAATCAAAAACGACAAGCCCATCAATCGCGAGCTCCTGAGCACGCTCCGGCGCCTGTCGATCTGATAAATCGAAGATTAATCATGCACACCACTGACAATATACTTGGGACCGTCGGCCGTACGCCGATGGTCCGCATCAATCGTCTGAATCCGAATCCCAAGGTTAACATACTTGCGAAGCTCGAAGGTTTCAATCCGTCAGGCTCGATCAAGGACAGGATAGCCAAACACATGATCGAGGTGGCCGAACGCGAGGGGAAACTCCGCCCCGGAATGACCATTCTCGAAGCGACATCGGGTAACACCGGTATCGGGCTGGCGATGGCAGGGATTGTGAAAGGCTATCCCGTCGTGATAGTCATGAGTGCGGGTGTCAGTATCGAACGGCGCAAGATTCTCCGTGCCTATGGGGTTGAAGTCATTCTTACGCCTGCCGATCAGGGAACCGACGGCGCCATCAGGCTCGCCCGGAAAATGGTAGCCGAAAATCCCGAGAAATACTTCATGCCCGACCAGTTCTCGAACATCGCCAACTATATGACCCACTTTTCGGCGACCGCTCTTGAAATCTGGGAACAGACCGGTGGTAAGGTAGACTATCTTGTCTGCTCGCTCGGAACATCGGGTACGATCATGGGACTCGCCAGATTCATGCGTGCGCTCAATCCCGATATTAAAATTGTCTGTGCCCAGCCTGTCAAAGGCCACTATATCCAGGGCTTGAAAAATATGGAAGAGGCTATCGTTCCGGCTATCTATGACCCGTCGAAAATCGACATTCAGGAAATGATCGAGAGCGAGGACGCCATCGAGACCGCCCGACGGATAATCCGTGACGAAGGAATATTTGTCGGGATGAGCAGCGGAGCCGCCATGTTGGCCGCTCAACGGATTGCCGGTTCGGCCCCGGATGGAAGTAATATTGTTGTCGTGTTCCCCGACCGCGGTGAGAAATATATTTCGACAACGATGTTCGATCCCTATAACGACTGAACCTTAGGGAAAGAATAAGCGTTATACTATTACACACGTCTAAATACTATGTTACACTACATTGAAGACCTCGCCAAGCGTTATTTCAACGCCACAGCCCAGGTTTATTACACCGAGCATGACGAGGCGGACGAAAGCCGCAAATAACGGTTAATCGTCCCCGAACAAGCTTGGAAAATAATGGAATTTTCACA
>CAYVXC010000085.1:5804-9137 GCA_964454925.1 uncultured Bacteroides sp. | reverse complement strand
GAGGTATTCCGACGGCGTCATCCCTGTCTGTTTCTTAAACATGCGGCTTAGATGCTGAGGATATTCAAGACCGATGTCATAGGCCACTTCAGAGACGTTTTTTCCCGCGGCAAGTCCGTTTTTCGCCTTCTGGACAAGGAAATTACGGATATGATTGCCGGCGGTTTCTCCGGTGGCGCGTTTAACAAGGTCACCGAGATAGTTTGATGACATGCAAAGTTTGTCGGCCAGATACTGAATCGTTGGGATGCCTTGTTTGAGTTGTAAGCCGTCTGCAAAGTAACCCGACAAGGCGGTCTGAAAACGGGCAAGCACATCGGTGTTTTCATGCTTGCGGGTGAGGAACTGGCGGTTATAGAATCTCTTGCAATATTTCAACAAGACGTTGATATATCCGACAATGATATCGTCCTGCTCATCATCGTAGTCCTCATCAATTTCGCGCTGAATAGCTTTCAGTAGAGAAACGATTATATCGTGTTCCTCCTTACTCATGTGCAGACCCTCGTTGATATGATAGTCGAAAAACGAGTATTGGTGAATGAGTTTTTCCAGACGTGTGCCATGGAGAAGGTCGGGATGGAACAGCAGAGCCCAACCCGAGATTGAAACCAGTTCCCCGGTATCCTCTTTTCCTCCAAGCTGACCCGGCGCGACACACAGCAGAGTCGACTCCCGGTAATCGTATTTTCCACATCCATACTGGAGATCAACCGACGAATCATCGCGAAGAAAAATTCCATATACCCCATAGTTGTTCAGACTCGAACGGACCGGAGAGATGGCATCATAGTCAATGACACTCACCAGCCGGTGTCGATCGTTCTGACCGAGATAGGAACTGTAATCCCCGGGCTTATTAACTTTCAATATTTTGGCCATGTTGCAAAGTTAGCAAAATAATCTGATTATTACGAGATACACACCAATATCAGTGTTTTTGATACATAGTTAGAGGCCGTTGATACGCCGGGTGGAATTTTCCGGAGTATTTTTGCACTATCAAAATTAGTATATATGACAAGCAAGATATTGATTTCTTCAGATTTCTGCCGTGATGAGGTTGTGGGTTATCTCGCCTCGAGGTATAAATGTACGCCGAAAGATATCATCTGTCGTTTTCTCGAACAGGAAAGATTTGTCACCGAACCAGAAAAACATGAGCAGTCTTATGTTCCTTTGGAAGAAAACGAAATCGAGATTCTAAGGGACATGCACATCCTCCCCTCCGAAATCGAATTCGTATGAATCTCCTGCACCCTCAATATTTATAAATAAATGTCCAAAAGTTAACTAAATATTTTAGATATGAAATTTTGGCTGACCTCTATGACTTTACTTTTGGCTTGCACTCTCACAATGTGTGCTTGTTCCCATAAAAGTGACGAGCCCGAGAATAAGTCTGAACCGGCTGCCGAACCGGGTACACCTGAAAAAAACGATACAGCTTCAAGTACACAAAATAATATGGATATCGACTATGCAAATTTTCCTCTTTCTGAGGGTAAAAACGGAGCAGCCCCGAAAATTCGCCTCAGCAGCGGATATGACATGCCTATTGTTGGCCTGGGTACATACAGTTTAACCGGGGATGTATGTGTCAATTCAGTGAAATCCGCCATTTCGTTAGGTTTCAGAAAGATTGACACCGCCCACATGTATGGCAACGAAGCGGAAGTCGGGCAAGGCGTTCGAGAATCGGGAGTGCCTCGCGAAGAAATCTTCGTGGCTACCAAGATATATCCTAATCAATATTCCGACCCTGAAAAGGCTATAGAGGAATGTATCAACAAACTTAATATCGGTTATGTCGACCTTATGCTACTTCATCATCCCGGCGCCAACGATGTAAAAGCCTACAAAGCTATGGAAAAATATGTCAGGGAGGGCAAAATAAGGTCACTCGGAGTGTCATGCTATTATATTAAGGAAATAGATGAGTTCATTAAGCAAGTAGATATCAAGCCTGTTCTTGTTCAGAATGAGGTTCATCCTTATTATCAGGACCCGGATGTCGTGCCCTATATCCAGTCGCTCGGGATTGCTGTCGAGGCTTGGTATCCTCTCGGTGGACGCGGATACCAGAAAGAACTTCTTAATGATCCGGTATTGACAGACATTGCCAAAAATCACGGAAAATCAGTTGCTCAAATCATCTTGCGTTGGGATCTGCAGCGTGGGGTCGTTGTAATTCCGGGATCGAGCAACCCGGCTCACATGGAAGAAAATATCTCCATTTTCGACTTTAATCTCTCAGACAATGAGATGGCACGAATAGAGAGACTCAACAAAAACGAAAAACATGACTGGTATTAAAAAGAAAATATTGGCAATAAACGGAAGCGCCCGCAAACTTGGCAATACACATGACATGATAAATGTCGTGTTAAATGAGTTGGGCGATGATTATGAGATAGAGATAATAAATCTTGAGTCAGCCAGAATCAATCCTTGCCGCGCGTGTTTCGCGTGTGCCGGTAAAGGAAACTGCATCCGGCGCAACGACAGTTTCTGTGATATCTATGATAAGATGGTAGCCTCGGATTGCATAATAATCGGCAGTCCGACCTATTCGGCAGACGTATCATCGACCCTTAAAGCTCTTTTTGACAGGGTGAGTGTGGTAAGCGACGTTAATCCCGGAATGTTCACTCATAAAATCGGTGCCGGACTCGTGGTCGGACGACGTGGCGGAGCAATAAATGCTCTTGACTCCATTAACCATTTCTTTCTCAACAAAGAAATGGTTGTTGTCGGGTCAACCTACTGGAATCTGGTCTACGGACGGTTACCCGGGGATGCTCTGAAAGATGAAGAGGGCGTTTCCACAATGAAAAATCTTGGAAAGAACATCAAATGGCTTATCAATGAAATAAATAACCACTAAAAACACGAAAAATATGAAAAATATATCTTCTATAGCTTTAGGCACATGGCAATGGGAAAATCCAACGATATGAAACGCTTTCTTGCCACGGCAATTATTATATTTACTATTATGGGAATATCGGCACAGGAATGTACGAAACTGCCGATGGCCGAGGATGGAATCGTCAGGCTGTCACGGATTGAAGTTTATCCTCAATTTCTTGATGAATATATGAAGATGTCAACCGAGGTCGGAACAACCTCGCTCCGAACAGAGCCGGGTGTACTGACCATGTATGCCGTGGCCGACAAGAACAATCCCTGTCTCATCACAATACTGGAGACTTACGCGAGTCAGGAAGCCTATAAGTCTCACATTGCCTCACCTCATTTCCAGAAATATAAACAGGGAACACTCCACATGGTCAAGTCGCTCGAACTCTGTGACCAAACGCCCCTTAATCC
>CAYVXC010000085.1:0-5704 GCA_964454925.1 uncultured Bacteroides sp. | reverse complement strand
AGCGAGCTGGCCGGGAAGAACATCGGCCTGATTGTATCGAGTGCAAGTTCGGGAATAAGCGGTGTCGAAAGCGATGCCCGACGTCTCGTCCCCGGCGGAAAATTTATGTCATCGAGTCTCTGGATTCGCAGTTCCCAGACCTCGAACGCACGTTCCATGCTCCAGAACTGGCTCAAGACCATCGACTATGAATCACTTTCAGGAGTCGGCGACATCTCCACCGACACCGCTTCGGACCGATATACGGTTTATAATCTATCGGGCGCCCGTGTTCTGAACGATGCCTACGAGGCCGACGGTCTCGCAACCGGTGTCTATATCGTCAATGGGAAAAAGATGCTCATTCAGCGCTGACCGACGTTTAATCCCGAATATAAATCCGAATAAAATGAACCGACTCTTTCTTTCGATAGTTCTAAGTTTATCATCAATCTTTTCCATCATGGCACAACAAAAAATAGTTCAAACCGCAGGCCGTCAGCAACTCGGCGAATTCGCTCCTGAATTTGCGCGTCTCAACGACGATGTGCTTTTCGGTGAAGTGTGGAGCCGCAACGACCTCCTTTCGCTCCGCGACCGTTCTCTCGTAACCATCACCTCGCTTATATCCCAGGGTATCACAGACAGTTCGCTCACCTTCCATCTTCAGGAAGCGAAAAAGAACGGCATTACCCGCACCGAAGCTGCCGAAATCATCACCCATATCGCTTTCTACGCCGGGTGGCCCAAAGCCTGGGCCGCGTTTCGATTGGCCAAAGACGTCTGGAACGACGACATCAAGGGTGACGACGCGAAAGCCGCTTTCCAACGCGAAATGATATTCCCAATCGGCGAACCAAACACAGCCTACGCAAAATATTTCATCGGCAACAGCTATCTGGCTCAGATCGCGACCGAACAGATTCCGTTTGCAAACGTGACGTTCGAGCCGGGATGCCGAAACAACTGGCACATCCATAAAGCCGAGAAAGGCGGCGGTCAGATGCTCGTCGGAGTTGCCGGCCGCGGTTGGTATCAGGAAGAAGGTAAACCGGCCGTTGAAATTCTTCCCGGAACGGTCATCAACATTCCCGCCAACGTCAAGCATTGGCACGGCGCAGCAAAAGACTCGTGGTTCGCTCATCTGGCTTTTGCTGTCCCAGGCGAAGAATCCGAAAACATCTGGCTCGAACCCGTCTCCGACGCCGACTACAACGCCCTCCCCTAACCTAACCAAACTTCAGTTTACTGTGTGAAAAAGAAGGTGGTGCAAACCCGCCTGTCAGCATGATTTCCGGACATCCCGAACACCTGGTAGGTGCATGGATACCAACAGTTATTTGGTCGTGGGAAGAGTAATGCGGATAATGCGTCCTTCAATCCGTTCTCCGTTTAGATAGATCCGGGTATCAGATTTGGGCTCATTCTTTTTCCATGTAAATGTATGGACTATTCTGACTCTATAGGTGTCAGGATAGTCTTTGATTTTTAATTCAAATGATAAATCTTGGTTTGTGTCCCCTGCAAATTCTCCAAAGCTCAAATAGTCTTTTGTCGGATCGTCTACTACCTTATCATCAATTAGCGAATAACCTTTATTAAAGGTAAGACCATGAAATTGTGCTAAATAATATCTCGAAAGGTTTTCTCTATTCCAGACAGCATCGTATATTTCGTCATTATATTCCACACTGATATCAGTGTCATATAGACTACCGGGCAAATCCGGTGTCAAAAGATTTTGACCTTCAGCATTTTGAATAATAATGTATGCTTCTACTCCAGAGATATCCCAGATTACAAAATCGTCATCTTTATTACAGGCAATGAGAGTAATGAATGGTAGCAAAAGCAAGTATATACACCATTTGTTTACATGTTTCATAAATTTAGTCTTTTAAGGTTAGTAAGATTCTTGATAATAAAAAGCTTTTTGAAGATGCTTCAAAATATTTTACTCTCGAAATAATATCGGAGTGCATCGAATTTTTCAAATATTTCGATGCTAAATTAGTCAAACTTTTTTACATATCAAAATAACACGTAATTTTTTCATAGGAAGCCAACTGAATCGCGGTCAGTCGGTGTCGCGGTACCGGCGGCCGGGAGGTGTAGCGGCGAAAGTGTCCGCGTTATGACGCGGGCCGAAGGACAGGTCAATACCGGCATCGAGCAGAGGACGCGCCGACGAGGGCTTGCCGCGGTAGGAGTGAATGATCCACTGGGCGCGGGGAGAACGGCGCCGTTGGCGTAGAATCAAATCGTCAGCACGGACGGCATGAAGCACCACAGGAAGGTCGCGGACCTCGGACATAGCGAGCTGACGGGTAAAAACAGCCTCCTGAACGGCGAGTTCGGGTCCACGAAGTCGATCGAAACCGATTTCGCCGACCGCAACAACGCGCGGGTCATCGAGCATCGACTCCATCCGGGCAAAAACCGCATCGTCGGCTTTAGCTGCATTCCAGGGATGGACACCGACCGACATCATTTCTATGCCGTCGGGTAGACATGTCGTCTCGACCGGGTCAATACAGACGATGGCCCGGTGGTCGGGAGCGGGATTGTGGGTATGAATGTCTATGTCGTCAGGAAGCCGTCGTGCCATCTGCCGAGTTCATAATTTATCTAATAGTTCCGAACCTGTAAGCACCTCCATTTTCGAGAAAGCAAACAATTTCTTACCGAGGTCTTTGAGAGAAGCTCCAATATGATATACCATTTCGTCGATTACCAGAAAACGGTCGTGTGCTTTTGTATATTTATGTAGAATAATACCCGGGTATTGCTCATTGTGTTTCTCCACATCCTGACGTAGTTGCTTTGAAATCTGACCGTCGTATATATCAACGGTTACACCGGGCCTACGCTTCGAAAGCTGAACAAGAACAGAGTCATCGATATAGTTGTCTATTAAAACAATTCGTTTGGTAGCTTGCCTAATGAGATCGGCGATCAGTGCGTAGGCATCGAAAATCTGACCGTTGAAAAAGACTCCCTCTTTTGGTTTGGTGTTATCTCCGAGTCGATCAAGAATTGCATCTATTTTCTCATCTGTTCTCAGTTGCTTCATCTCAATTTTTTCAATCCTCTGAAAAATTGAAGCATTATTGATAAGAAAGTTACGCATGGAAGAAAAGGCACGCATGATATTTATATTCACCTCGATAGCCTTTTCAGAACGTAGAACACTACTTAACATGGCGACACCATTTTCAGTAAAAGCATGAGGTAAATAGCGGTTGCCACCACGGCCTTCGTTTGAGATCACAATTTGTGACCTCAAACATTCCTCTTTTGTCAACTGAAACATAAAATCTGCCGGAAAACGCTGGCTATTACGCTTTACGGCCTGATTCAAGACTCTTGTTTCAACGCCGTAGAGTGTGGCCAAATCGGAGTCAAGCATTATTTGTTGATTCCTTATTACATATATTAAGGATTCAACATGAGTTACAGTTAATGGCCGGTCGCAAATTGCGATCGGTTGGTCTTCGTGTTGGGATTTCTCGGTGTTGTTCTGAGTCATAGTGGTGTCAGGAAGGCGTCGTCCCATCAATGAGAGATTTGAGGTCGAAAAGCTTTTTCAGGGCGGCCATCGGTGTGAGATTATTGAGATCGAGTTCACTGATCTGGTCGCGGATGTCGTTTAGAACCGGGTCATCGAGAGAGAAAAGCGACATGGTGTAGGTCCCGGCTTCGAGGCGTCCGATTCGCTCGGTCGCGGGCTTGTCGGCGCCCGCCGGGTTATTCCGGTGTTCCTCTTCGAGACGGTGAAGGACATTGTCGGCACGTTCAACGATCGGACGCGGCATCCCGGCGAGACGGGCGACATGAATGCCGAACGAATGTTCCGATCCGCCACGGACAAGTTTTCGGAGAAACACAACCTTTCCGTCGATTTCCTTGACCGAGACATTGAAATTGAGAATCCGGTCATAGAGTTTCTCCATCTCGTTGAGTTCGTGATAGTGGGTAGCGAACAGTGTCTTCGGGTGGAGATCGGGGGTTTCGTGAATATGCTCGACGATTGCCCAGGCGATAGAAATTCCGTCATAGGTCGACGTTCCTCGGCCAAGTTCATCAAAGAGAATCAGAGACCGGGCACTCATATTGTTGATGATGGCGGCCGCCTCGTTCATTTCGACCATGAAAGTAGATTCGCCGAGAGAGATGTTGTCGCTCGCTCCTACACGCGTAAAAATCTTATCCACAATCCCAATCCGCGCGCTGTCAGCGGCCACGAACGAGCCCATCTGGGCCATCAGTACATTGAGGGCGGTCTGGCGCAATAGAGCCGATTTACCCGACATGTTTGGCCCGGTGATCATCATTATCTGGGTCGCGTCGTTGTCGAGGCGGACAGTGTTGGAGATATATGGCACCCCGGCGGGGAGACGTTTTTCAATAACCGGATGGCGCGCCTCGACGAGTTCGAGGACGAGCGAGTCATCGACCACCGGACGGACATATTTATTTTCGGCGGCGACACGAGTCAGTGACAGCAGACAGTCGATGCTCGCCAGAAGCGCGGCATCGGTCTTCATCGCCGGCATATAGTTGGCCAAAGCCGCAACGAGGTCGTTGAAAAGCGAGTATTCGAGCGATTCGATCCGTGCCTGGGCTCCGAGAATCTTTTCCTCATACTCCTTGAGTTCGGGGGTGATATAGCGCTCGGCATTGACCAACGTCTGTTTTCTGATCCACTCGGCCGGAACCTTGTCGCGATGGGTATTGGTGACTTCGATATAATAGCCGAAAACGTTATTGAAACCGATTTTCAGTGACGGAATTTTCGTGATTTCGCTTTCTCGCTGTTGAATACGGG
Source organism: uncultured Bacteroides sp. (assembly GCA_964454925.1). Lineage (GTDB taxonomy): Bacteria > Bacteroidota > Bacteroidia > Bacteroidales > Muribaculaceae > CAG-873. The sequence goes on along the minus strand of CAYVXC010000085.1, from coordinate 897 downwards.
CGAGATATTGCTTTCCCGAACCGGCGATGTCACGAAGCTCGTCGAGTTCGGCACTGACGCCACGGGCAATTACATCGCCACCGCCGAGACGCGACGGAGCATCGTCATTGATCTGACGCGCAATGCGGTCGGTAATGGTCCGGCAGGCATTGAGCTGGGAGGCTATGGCCCTGAGCGGTTCGAGATCGGCGCCGGTCAGATCGGCTTTTATCGGCTCGATGGCCTCAAGAGCCGTGCGGACCTGGACAACCTCGCGGGGGGTGATTCGGAGAGCCGAGATTTTCGAGACGAGACGTCCGAGATCTCCGATTCGTTCGAGAGCCTGGCGGGTGTTGTCGGCCACGTCGGGATGGCGGAAAAACCAGTCGACAATGTCGAGGCGTTCATTGATAGCCCGGGTATCTTTCAGAGGCATTACAACCCACTGGTGGAGCATACGGGCTCCCATCGGCGTGATCGTCCTGTCGAGGACTGACAGCAGACTCAGACCTTCGTCCGACAGGGGTTCGAGAAGTTCGAGATTCCTGATGGTGAAGCGGTCGAGGCGGACATAGCGGTCTTCCTCTATCCGGGCCAGGGCGTTGATGTGGCCTATGCGGGTGTGCTGAGTAATGTCGAGATAATGAAGAATGGCACCCGAAGCTATGACGGCGTCGTTCATGCCCGAAATTCCGAAGCCCTTCAGACCGGCGGTCTCGAACTGTTTCAACAGGCGCTCCATCGCCGTGTCATAGGTGAAAACCCAGTCATCGAGTTCGAACGTCAGATAGTGGCCCGAAAGGGAGTCTTCGAAAGCACGGCGCGAACCACGTTCGATAAGGACTTCCTTGGGAGCAAACGTCGTCATCAGTTTGTCGACATAGTCGCGGTCGCCCTCGGCGGTGAGAAATTCGCCGG
>CAYVXC010000084.1:5068-9248 GCA_964454925.1 uncultured Bacteroides sp. | reverse complement strand
GCTTCGATCAGATTCCATTGATAGCGTTTGGAGGCGCTGTAAGTCGCCGATACACCGATTCCACGAGTTCCTGCAATCGAAGTGATTGCCGCGATTTGCCCGGGTTGGCCGTTGTCGCGGAAATAGCGGAAGGCGGCGTGGACAATGGCTGTAAATCCGTCTACATTAGTTCGGACCGTCCTGAGGTCGAACTCGCTGTCGAGGGAAGGATTGTTCCATCCACACCCCGCGGCATAGACGACAGTATCGACACCACCCATAAGCCCGATCAGTCGTTGAAAACGGTTGGGGGCATCGTCGGCAGTGACGTCGAGAGGCGTGAAGACGATGTTGTCGGGATAGAGCAGGTGGAGTTCGCGTAGCGGTTCGAGGCGGCGGGCACAGATTCCGACTCTGAAGCCCTGGGCCGCGAAGTCGGCAGCCATTCGACGCCCTATTCCGGAAGAAGCTCCAACGATGAGTATTCGTTTCATGGCTGTTGTTCGGTTGAAAGGTCAATTACCGGAGTTTCGACGGCTTTTTTCGATGATCCCGTTCCGAAAGGGATTGTCCAGGTGACGTTGACTGCAACTGAAAGCGCCGACGAAGATGAGCCGAATCCGGGTATATACCACGGATCACCCGCCGCGGGATGGGATTGATGAAGAATAGAGTGGTATTTCACCGTCCACCCGGCCGAAAGCTCTTTTATCAGACGGACCCTGAGTCCGAGGGAGACCTCGAACCATCCGGCAGTGGCCGATGTGGACGGAATGTCGAACACCGACGTCTCGTCCCAGTATGAGCTTCCGACGGTAATACCCGTCACCGAATAGCGGAACGCCGAGAATCCATATCGTACCCCGGCCAGGAATTTATAATCGGGGTTGGAGTTGTAGAGGAAATTGTAATCGGCTCCGATTTTGAAATAGGGCGCGGTAGGGGTGCGGTAGGTGAATGTGAATTTGTCTGATTTCCGTTTGGCCGTTCCGAGGCCGAATTCGAAAGTAGGCAGATAGCGGTTGTGCATGTTTAGCGCGACGGAGAAGTCGAGGAGGCCGTATTTCTGTCCGAATGCACGCATTATCACGTCGCCGATGTTGACCCCGGCTTCGATGGTGTAAAGCAACGGATACTTCATCGGCGGAGGAGGTGGCATGAGAGTTGAGTCGACCCATTCCTGCCCGGTGACGGTGTCGACCATGATTGTGTTTCCGTTCTCGTCGTGATAGTGGACCGAGCGGGCGCGTCGTCGTTCGAGGGCGCGGGCCGAGTCACCCTTCGCGTCGTTGACATGTTGGGTACGTGTGGCGGCCGTGTTGACCGGTGTGACGTGACGTCGGTTCTGGGCAGCCAGAGCCATCACCGTCAGAAGGACGATCGTTATGAGCGGAAGGAGTCTTCTGGCGTTCATGGTTTGGCAACTTCAATGTGGAAATAGATATTGAGCGTGGCCCGGTCGATGTTTGTGACGAGCGAGTCGGCTACAACCACCGAATCAATCAGATTTTCCGTGTATGTCACTTTCCTGATGTGATAGCGGTACATAGCGCCACATTCCTCGCCGGCGAACCAAGGTTGGCGCGCGTAGGCGATGGTCACCGTGTCTGTGATGCCATATTCTGACAGAGCCTTCCAATGGTATCCGAAATGCCATGAGACCGTATCGGCTTTCGGAGGCATCGGGAGATAGGCCTGGGAAACTCTCTTCCCGGCTTCAACCAGAGAGGAATCGCCTCGGACACCAACACCGCTCACCGATATAGAGTCGAGCGAGATAGCATCGCCGGTCAGGGCACTGTAGAAGTCGGCGCGTGGCGTGGCGGAGCGCAGTTCGGTACACCCCGAGGTGCTGCACGACCGGAGGACAAGCGACAGCAGAACCGTCACCGAAAGAAAAAAAACTCTCAGAATTTTTCCCATCGGAGAATGTCGTCGAGGGGTTTCCTGACTTTGGCAGGTATTGTGGAATCGGGGACCGGATAGCCGAGGGGAATAAGCGCGATCGGTTCGACATCATCAGGAAGTCCGAGAAGCTCGCGGGTCGCCGGGACATCGAAGTTGCATATCCAGCACGAGCCGAGGCCAAGCGTAGTGGCCGCCAGACAGATATGCTCGACGGCTATTGATACATCGACGTCCAGATGGTCTTTCCCGTCGGCGGGACGGTGCCAGACAGCTGAATGGTTGCCGACGGCCGCGATGAGGACAGGAGCTTCCTTAAACGCCGGACGCGATTTGGCGAGGAGCCGATGGCGCTTCTCGGTGTCTCGGACGACGATAAACGTCCACGGTTGGAGGTTGCACGCCGACGGAGCAAGCTGGGCAGCTTCGATGACGGCCTTGATCATGTCGTCGCCGACTTCGCGTGTCGGGTCATAGGCGCGGCATGAGTAGCGTTCGCAGATGAGATTATAAAAAGTCGGGTAGTCAGTCAGTTTGGTCATGACGGAGTTGATAGTGAGAGGTTAGAGATTGAGTTCGTCGGCTATTTCATATTCGTTGCGGCGGTTTGAGTTCCTGACAACGAGTTCACCGATGAAACCGGCCAGAAAGAGTTGGCTGCCGAGAATCATCATTGTGAGAGCTATGTAGAAATAGGGTGAATCGGTGACAAGGATAGCCGGTGTGCCATGGAAAAGGTGGTAGAGTTTGACCGATCCGATGACGACGGCGGCCACGAACCCGATGAAGAACATCAGCGAGCCGAGCAGCCCGAAGAAATGCATCGGTTTTCCACCGAATTTCCCGGTGAACCAAAGGGTCATCAGGTCGAGATAACCATTGACGAAACGGTCGAGACCGAATTTGGTCTTTCCGTATTTTCTGGCGCGATGTTGAACGACTTTTTCGCCGATCTTATCAAAACCGGCCAGTTTGGCAAGGTAGGGTATATAGCGGTGCATGTCGCCATAGACCTCGATGTGTTTGACGACGGCGCTCCGGTAGGCTTTCAGTCCGCAGTTGAAATCGTGGAGATTCTTGATTCCGCTGACTTTGCGCGCGGTGGCGTTGAATAGTTTTGTCGGGATGGTTTTCGACAGGGGGTCATAGCGTTTCTGCTTGAAACCGCTGACGAGGTCATAACCGTCATTGACAATCATCGAATATAGGGCCGGAATCTCGTCGGGGCTGTCCTGGAGGTCAGCATCCATCGTGATGACAACCCGTCCGCGGGCGCGGGCGAATCCGGTGTTCAGCGCGGGCGATTTACCATAGTTGCGGCGGAACGAGACGCCCTTCACTCGGTCGTCCTCGCGGCTCATGCGCGAAATCACGTCCCAGGATCCGTCGGTCGAACCGTCGTTGATAAACAGGATCTCGTATGTGAAATTATTCTCTGTCATCACGCGGCGGATCCAGGCTTCGAGCTCTGGCAGTGATTCTTCTTCGTTATAGAGTGGAACGACAACAGAAATATCGGGCCGGTTGTCGGCCTGGATTGAGTCGTCGCGTTTTATATTGTTTTCTGTCATGATCGGGGAATGAGATTCGGGAACGGGAAAGTTTTTAATTCCGGCCATATTGTTCGCGGCGGTTGATCAGTCGTCGTGAACGGGTGGCGATAAAAGCAAATATCAGTGACCATAGCGAACCGGTGAATCCGACGAACCATATCATTGATACGGCCACCGAAATCGGCGAGGGGAGAAGTCCCTGACGGACGATTTCGCGGATTGTACGTGCTTGCTCGTATGTTTCGGGTGTCATGGCGAGGCGTTCGGCGGCCACGAGAGTCTGGGTCTCGATCCAGTTGGGGAACACAAATCCGAGAATAATGTAGATTCCGAGCGCGAGAATGATGGCTCCAAAAAGAAAAATACAGATGCCGGTGAGCCAGACGGCCGAGAACGAAGACGGAATCTGTCGGGCGACCCAGTGCTTCCTGACGTAGCGCCATGCCAGATAGGGAGTGAAACATATCAGCGCCAGAGTCAACGGCGAAAGCAAGGGATAGCTCGCCGTCAAAACCATCGACAGAAAAGTCGCGGCCATTACGAGACCGACCACGAGACCATCGCCTGCGGCCAAAGCGTAAAGAGAGCGACCGGAAGAATTTGAGTTGTTGTCGTTGTACATTTCAGGGAGTCAAAATCATATTGAACCATCGGAAAAATCCGTCAGGTACTGCAAAAGTACAAATAAAAATCCGAATAGCCTATTTCTCCGCTCCGATATTCCGTCCGTCGCCGAATTTGTA
>CAYVXC010000084.1:0-4968 GCA_964454925.1 uncultured Bacteroides sp. | reverse complement strand
GGTTAGCGGGCGAGGGAGAGGTTGAGGGAGAGGCCGTAGGAGGTGTTGGAGGTGGGGTAGGAGGAGGTGGTGACGATGGGGGTGTTGACGCGGTGGTCGAAGTAGGCGCCGAGGGTGAGGCGTTTCGAGAGGACGTAGGAGGCCGTGAAGTTGAGCGTGAATGACTTCGTGCCGCTCGTAGGCTGGGTGTAGTTGCTCTCGATTCGGCGGATGAGGGCCTGGTTGTGGTCGATGGCGAAGTCGGCATTGACGGTCAGGTCATTGCTTACACCGGTCTGGGACCCTTTCATTTTCAGGAAGGTGTTGAAACCGACAATTTTGTAACCGGCGCCGATCTTGATTCCTCGGGTGTTGGCTTCGACAACCTGACCGGCGGCCGAGTTGAGGGTGAGTGTCCGTGAGTCGCGATATTCGGCCGTTACGCGCAGGTCGTTCTGGAGGGTACAGTTGACGCCGAAGAGGGGCGCGAATTTTTCGGTGATGGCAACCGCCGAGATATTATAGGGCGACGATGGAATCGGACGGCCTGTCAGTTCGTCGAGGGTGAAGCCCATCGTGCCGCCGTCGGCCGAAATCCAGTTGAGGTAGGACGAATAGCTTCCGACCGAGTAGGTACATTGGTAGGCGTGATTGAGCGAGAAAGTCTTGAAGAATTTCCGCATGTTTCCGAGATTGACGAGTCCGTCGTAGGTTATGCGCCAGTTGGGGAGAACAGCGCTGAACGACGGGAACGGGCTGAGCCACGTTGTCCGCGCGTTTTTCTTTGTGTAGGCGGCAACGAATGCGGGAATGAGTACGTCGGAAGAAGTTTCACTGACGGTTCCAATTTCGGGATTGAAGGGCTGACCGGCGCTCGGGAGTCCGTTCATGAATCCGCCGGTGGGATAGTGAGTCCCGATGTATTCGCGTTCGATACGTTCGCGGACGACGGGAATGTTGTTGAGGAAGTCGGTGAACGGGGACGAGGCGTAACCGTTGTCGGGCGACGAGAATGAGAGGGCTGAGCCGATGGCCATGTGGGTCATGGTGAACGAACCGCTCATCGAAGTCGGCATGTCGGAATACATGAATTGTACCTGACGGGTGCGGTTATCGGTACGGTTCATGGTCAGTTGAATCTTGAATCCCTTGAAGAGTTCGAGCGAGGCTTCGAGGTTGAGTTCGTTGGTTCGCGAAGAGATTGCCGGCGATGTCTGGCCGTCGTCGGTGATGAGCCAACCGCGTTCGAGCGCGCGGTCGATGAAGTCTTCGCCCTCGAATCCGAACGCGAATCCGAGACCCGGAGCCATGGGTCCGTATGAAGTGGACTGGCCGAAGATATTTCCGACCGAGGGATTGTAGAGCGGCAGGTTGAGCGACCGGGTATTCCGGTAGCGGATCGAGAATGAGCGCGGAGAAATGACAACGCGGGTCGCATACTCGAGAATGTCGCGCGGAAGACTCTTTTCTTCTTTTATGATTTCCTCGATGGTGAATTTCAGGTTCTGGTCACCACGGGTGAGGACGGTGATGGTGTTGGCGTCGACAACTTTGGTCTTGACGGGGAAAACGGCTCCGGCCTCGGTTTTGGCGACGACTTTGACACGTGTGCTCCGGAGATTGTGTTTGATGTTGACGGTCGTGTCGGTCTGGAGCTTGTAGGTGCGTTCGAAACGTCGGGCTTTGCGTTCGCGAGTGGCGGCACGTCGTTGGTTGGCAAAGCGCTTGTTGACATCCTTGATAAAGGGAAGTTTGTTCCAGAGCGATTCGAAGTTGATGCGTCCGTCGGCGGTCCAGGCGGCCTGGTTGGCGATTGAATTACCCATCTTTATGCCTTCGACGGTTGCACCGCGGTCCCAACGGTAGGTAGCGTTGTAGCCGGCATTGGCCGTGATGAAGTCGAGGACGGGAATTTTCGAGAACGGAGCCTTGTAGGTTCCCGAGAAAGTCTGGTTGTAGCCCCACGGAGTACCCATCGACAGGATCGAATTCCACACCTCGGTTTTCCATTCGCGGTATTCATCGGGGAAGAGCTGACGGTTGACCGCACCGACCGGTTCCTCGATTCGGGCCGAAGTGTTAGAGTTGAACGACAGAGACAATGACTTTGTAAGATTCCAGGTCAGAGCTAACTGACGGTCCCACAGGAAGTTTTTCGAAACGGAGACGGGGAGACGGAACATTACGTCGGTTTCAGAACGGACCTGCTGTTCGTAGTAGTAGCGCGTCATGTTGGTCTGGAACGCGATCGTATTGGGCAACCACTGGATTTCCCAGTCCTTGAAGAACTTGAGATTGCGGTTTTTCGTTTTCAGGAAACCGAATGGCTTGAACTGCTTGATGAACGGGGAATATGAATACTGGAGTGAACCGCGGTAGTCGTTTGTATATTCATATTCGGTCGTGGGATCCATCTTGTTCTGTTTCGAGAACGAGAAGTTGACCGTGAAGTTGGCGGGGTCCCACGGCATCGGGTTCTTCGACTGGATGTCAAATTTCATGGCCGAGAGTGAGAAGTTCTGGACGGTGGCCCGCTGAATGGCGTAGGCCTGGATCGAGTCTTTCTCAGCCTTGGTAGACACCTCGTCAAGAGCATCTTTCAGAAGAACATCCTGGTCAAGAGGATTGTATTTCGGCGATGTTTTTTCAGTCGAATAGGAATAGTAGACCGGTGCACGAAGTTTGGCTTTTTCGGGCAGGAAGCGGCCGAGTTCGGCCTGCACGGCGATATTGTACTGGGTATAGTCGTCCATGCGTCGCTCGTTCAGAGACTGGTCGACACCACCGAAGCCGGATGTCTCTACATGAGCGCCGACGTTGACGGTCACGACGTCGCTGACGCCGAGCGTGGCATTGGCTTTAGCGGCCCAACCGCCGGCTTCGTCAAAGTCGGTTACCTTCAGTTCGTTGACCCAGACAGTTCCGTCTTTGACGGTCGAGCTGTTGTTGCGAATTCCTATCAGCATGACACGGACATCCGACAGCGACGGATTACCGATGACAGCCATGCGGTTATGTTCGTTGTCGGGGTCACGACCTGTGTAAACGGTTCCGAAACCTACGCCGGGTTCTTCGGCGCGACGGGCGGCGTTACGCTGTTTCTTGAGGTCGACGAGACTCTGGAGAGCGACGTCGAGGAAGTTTGACTGGGGCCAGACTATCCGGCGGTCGGAAGTCAGGTCATTGTTGTAGAGACCCGGAGGGGTCAGGGTCAGAGGAACTTCATATTCATAATAATTCTGTTTGACATCGGAACCGAGGCGGACAAACAATGACAGTTCGCCGGACTTGAGGTTGGTGACATCGTTGATGAGGCTTTCGGCGTGAATCCACATCTGCATCCGGCGGTAGTTACGCAGGTCGAGCTGGGTGTTCCGGTAGACGCCGCGCGCATCGCCGGCGTTGAGGCCGATGACCTTCATTGACATAGATTGCTCGTTGAGCTGGGTGATCTGGCTCTGACCCGGGTCCACGATACGTGTCACTCCCGGAGGCAAAACATAGTTGACCGGTTCGCGGCGGGCATTTTCCTCGATGTTGACGACCGAGAGGTCAAGCTGACCTTCGGCCGGAGTGTCGCCGCGGCTGTTGAGGTTGAAGTCGTAGCCGCGCCATTCCCCGCGAACAAGTTCGAAGGTAGCGAAGCGGAGGTGAGCGACCTCCTTAAAGCCGGTCAGGAACATGCGGGCGAATCTCACCGTCGACAGGTCGGTAATCGAACCGACGCGACGTTCATAGTCGCTCAAGGGAATCTTGAACTGATACCATTCGACTTCCTGGTCGTCGCCGTTACGGGTGCGGACGATCGAGACCTGTTTGTCGGTGATATAGTTTTTACCGACCTGGAAGTCCTCGGGGCGGATTGATACCTTGTACTGGAAGTAGCGCTCGTATTCGTTAAGGGTGTTGTCCTGGTTGATATCTTCGACATCGGGAACCGAGCGGGCGGACTGGTAGAGAGGTTCGCTTACGTCTTCGGGAGAGAGTGAGTTGCCTTCAACGTTGTTGTAACGTTTATAGCGTGCAAGGATTCCGAGACGTTCCTCGTCGTAGTCATAGCCGCGATAGAAGTGGTAGTTCTCACCGGCGGGGTCGTTGAAGGGCGAGAAACGGTCGTTCATCATGTTCTCGATAGTGGCGGGTGACAGCTTGGTCCGGAGACGTTCGAGATAATTTTTATAGGAAGAGAAGTTGAACTCGTCGGCGTTCGGAAGACCGTCGAGACCGACGTCCTGGGCCAGACGTGCGCCGGTGGCGTTGTCGAACGAGTAGGTCAGGGAGTTCTGACGCGAAACGCGTCCCCAGACGGTTTCCCCGAGGTATTGGTCGTTACCGTCGACAGGAATACCGTTTTCGTATGATTTCAGACCGTCTTTCAGAATGTCTTCCGAGATTTCACCGAAGTTGAGATAAAGATCGCCGCCCGATGCCACGGGATTTTCCGGGTCGAGGAAGGGACTCATGAGCCAGAACTGGACATACTCGATATTGCTCTGTTCGAAGTTGGTGTTATCCATCTTACGCATGATGCCGCCCCAGCGCTTTTCGGGGAAAAGCAGATTGCCTTCGGAGTCGATGTTTTCGGCATCGAGGTTATAGGGACCGCGCTCGGTGGGATAGAACGAGAGATTGAGGGTCTGGATGGTCGATGATTCGCCATACTGGAGCTCGCGGCCGGGGAATATTTCGCGCGAGGTGACTTCGCGGACGTATGGATTCGAGAGCTGGTCAAGGTCGCTCTTGATGTAACCCGGAGCGAGTGACGAATTGCGCTGGGTAAACATTCGGTCGATGTAGTACCAGTTGAGCAAAGCGCGGTTTTTCCCATAGTCGACGTTGTCTGACAGAGCCGCTTCGGGGAAAAGTGCGTCGGGGGAGCTGTCGTAGGGCGTGGATGCCAGGAACCACGAATAGGGCGCACGAAGGTCGATGCCGGTCTGAGTCGATTCGAAGTCATCGACGGATGACGATCCTTTTGTCGATCCCGAT
>CAYVXC010000083.1:0-9520 GCA_964454925.1 uncultured Bacteroides sp. | reverse complement strand
AACTCGCAGTTCTGCAACACCGTATTAATTTTTTTGGCTCGCGGCTTGACAAAAATACCACGGGCCCCGATTTTCGTCGGGGCCCGTGGTATTGGGTTTAATTATTCAGTTTGTTTTATTAGTTGTTGTCGCTGATGGTGCAGATGCTTACACGGTTCCAAGATTCTTCTTTGAACATGTTGCCGATGCCTTCACCTTCTGCCTGGATGCGGTCAGCTTTGATTTTGTATTTGTTGACGAGAGCGTTCTTGACAGATTCTGCACGAGCCTGAGCCAGTTTGACGTTGAGTTCCAGAGGACCGTCCTGAGAAGCGTAACCTTTGACGACTACTTTAGCTTCGGGGTGATTCTTGAGGTAGGCGGCGATCATTTCTACGTTAGGCATCTGGTCGGGAGTGATGACCGAAGAACCGATCTTGTAGAAGACATAGCGGACAGAGTTGAGATAGTTGTTGACTGTCACGGTTTCTTCTTTGACGATCTGGGGTGCGCGGTTCATACAAGCTGCCAGCTGGTTGGCGAGGTCTGCGGCGTTGGCTTCCCAAGCGGCGCTGTTGGCCATCGAAGTTTCGAGAGCGGCGCGGAGGTCGTTGATCTGACCGTTGAGAACGTCAATCTGAGCCTGATTGTAGGGAGTGACGACGTTGAAGTTGTTTCCGCCGATATGATAGACCAGACCGGCCTGGAGGTTGAAAGTAGCCTTATTTACATCGTAGTATGTTGCGCTTTGTTCGGTGCTGAGGCTGATGTCTTGGATGTTGTTACTCTTTGAGCCGTTCATGTTCCAGACGATAGAGGGTTTGACGGCGATGGTGAGGTATTCGTTGACATTGAAGTTGAAGTTCAGACCGACTTTGGTGGCAAAGTAGTTCCAGTCCTGCTGGTTGCCATAGTGACCGTTTCGGTTGAGATAGTCATGACCCCATCCGGCTCCGGCAACGGCTTCGATTGTGAAGGGGCGGACAGTTCCGTTATAACCGCCGAAGAGGTTGAAGAGATCAACGGTACCGAAAGTACCAACGTATGAGTTGTCGAAAGCGGTGGTGCTGTGTTTCATTCCTTTCCAGCTCGAGGTGTTGACACCGAACTGTCCTTCAACGCCGAGACCGAAGGTCGGGGTGATCTGTTTTTTAACGTTGAGGCCTACAAGACCACGCATTGAACCAAAGAAAGCGTGATGTGTCATGGGTGTTGTTACGCCACCATCAAGACCTACTGACCAATTCTGGAAGAAACCGGGCTGTTCTACAGCTTGAGCGTTTGCGGTCATTGCACCAAGTACAAGAGCGCCGAGTAAAATAGACTTTTTCATATTAGTGTTGATAACGTTAAGTGTGTTTATTTCTTTAAAAGAAGTGTTATGTTAGTTATGTCTTTTTTATCAATTGAAACGTTACGCGGGGTGAAGAGTTACCTTTATCAATTATCAGCGGTGTCGACTCATTCGCCTTTGTTGTTCGTTTATCAATAAAACACGCCGGACGTAGAAAGGTTTTCTAAAAGAGAAAAAAAGTGAAAAAATCGGTTGTTTTTAACATTTGCCGGGTCAATCCGGCGCTGTTATATATTAATTAATGTGTAATGGTCAACGTCTCGAGGGAACAGTAACAGAGTCCACGGGGTTGCCCGAACGGTCATAGAGGGTCAGGATCATCCGTGAATCGTCCACATCGAGAATCATTCCTCCGACCGTCCTGGGTCCTTCGGACCAGCGGGTGGCAATTATATCCTCGTTGGCTTCGAGAGGTTTCAGGTCACGGCCACGGCTGTTGTCGCTCGAGGAATTGACTACGTAGACCGTGCCTTTACCGGCGTCAACGGGTTTGCGTCCGAACAGGGGATGAGTCCGGAGATAAACGTGGTTATTACCCGAAATGGCGAGATCGACCCCCAGACGGTCGAAGGTCGGAGCGAAACGGTCGAGTTGGGAATTGGAGCCATTGGTACCTATCAGCCATTCGTAGTGCTCGACCACAACGATGTAGCGCGACGGATTCCGCTCCACCACATTTTCCATCCATTTAAGGGCGACTTCGAGGGTTTCCCGGTTACGCATGGCCTCGTTGTTGAGCATGATGAAGAGGACATCGCCCCATTTGAACCAGTAGACAATGCCTTCTTGTCCGGCATATCCGTTCATGGGGTTATAATGGGTATCGCGATAGAATTCGTCTGAACGGACATCCTTGTCCTTAGCCCAGTGGTCGTGGTTGCCTTCGACCGAACCCCAGGTGAATTTTTTATACATCGGTTGTTCGGCCAGTTCGGTCCAGTAGTTGTAGCTTGCGCCCCAGGCGGTCTGATCGCCGGTGGAGAGAATCCAGTCGACACCGCCCGCAACACTGTCGAGGACATCGACCATCGCCGTGGCGTGGTCAAGTCGTGACCAAAGGGGCGAATAGTGGTGATAGTCGCCGATGACCGCGGCTTTCCAAGCGTTGGCCCCGGCGGTCTTGAAACTCCGGCTGTCGGTCGTGACGAGCCGGCCGTCGCGACGTGACACAACGCGGTAGACATAGCGGGTATCGGGTTTAAGCCCGGTCAGCGACGCACCCTGTTTGTTGAAAACGTGGCGTTCGTAAACGTCTGAATTGTCGGCCAGTTTCGAATTTATCGAGTCGAAAGTTACCGAGAGACGCGTTTCGCTCGGAAAGACAATCCGTTTGCCCGTCCAGGCGGTATCGGACTCGACGGTATATTCGATATAGGTTTGATAGACTGAGGGATCGGTAGCCCAGCTGACGTTCATCGATGTTGACGGAGTCTCAGACGGAGATGTGAAAATAGTATGTGCCGGTTCGGCTGAACCTGTCAGCGGCAGAGAAACTCTGACTGAGGCCGAGGCCGGAGAAAAGGCTGACAAGGCGAGGACAGCCAGGAAAAGATTTTTAGGGGACATAGAAATGTGTTGAATGATTATCTATGCAAAAGTACATAAAAAACACGAACTCCCCGAGAAAAAATCTTCGCCCGAAGTCAATTTGTTTTGTTGTCTCACAAAAAATTGTTATTTTTGACCCGTCTTACCAATCTGCCGACCATGATACATCTAATTCTCAACGACGAAGCCGGGGCCAGTCCCCGACGGCTGCCATTCTTTCTCGCCATGGAGGAGTGGGCGGCCCGCCGGCTTCCGTCCGAGGAGTATTTTTTCACCTGGTCGGTGGAGCCGACCGTCATCATCGGGCGTAATCAGGATCTCGAGACCGAGGTTGACCAGGAATATTGCGGGAACAAAGGCATCATGATTGTAAGGCGTCGTAGCGGTGGCGGATGTGTATATGCCGATCGCGATAATCTGATGCTAAGTTATATATCTTCCCATGTCGATGTCCTCGGGACATTCGCCGACTACACGGCGCGGGTCTGTGGCGCTTTGGGACGGCTTGGACTTGATGCGGTCGCTTCGGGCCGCAACGACATCACCATCGGAGGCAAAAAAGTGTCAGGAACAGCGTTTTATCATCTTCCGGGGCGCTCGATTGTCCACGGTACGATGCTTTTCGATACGAATTTTGAGAATATGATGAATGCGATAACCCCATCGCGCGCCAAACTCGAATCGAATCGTGTCAAGTCGGTCGAATCACGTATCACCACTCTTAAATCACTTCTCCCGGACCTGACGATCGATGTTCTTGACAAGGTTCTGACCGACACCCTCACCGATTCGCATCTCGTCCTTGACGAAAAAGCTGTCAGCGAGATCGAACAGATCGAACAAAGCTATTACCGCCCGGAATGGCTTGAACGGGGGCGCCGGGTGCCGACGGTCAGAGTTAAGGATGTCGGCGAGATTGCTCTGGTTGCAGACTGTGATTCAAACGGTTTTATCAAAGATATTGATGTCGCCGGCGATTCATTTGTTCTTAGGGATCTTTCCGGGTTGGCCGACACTGTCCGCGGGGCAGTCCTCGACCGGGCGGTTTTGTCGGCCCGGCTCGACGGAACAAACGTCGCCGATTATGTCGCCGGATTAGACAACGAAACATTTATCCGACTCCTCCTCGATTCAAAAATTACTGAAACAATTTCATAACAAAAAATACCTGAACATAACCATGGAAAAGGAAATCAAGAAAACGTGCCTCAACGAACGTCATCGCGCCCTCGATGCGACAATGGTAGAATTCGGAGGCTTTGACATGCCTATTGAGTACAGCGCCGGAATTGTCGGCGAACACGAAGCGGTCCGCAATCACGTCGGGGTCTTCGATGTGTCTCACATGGGCGAAGTCATGGTGACCGGCCCCGACGCCGCACGGTTTGTGAACCATATATTCACAAACGATGTAGAAAAGGTCGCCGACGGTGCTATTGTCTATGGGATGATGCTTCATCCCGATGGCGGTACGGTCGATGATCTTCTTGTTTATCGCGAAGGACCGGATGCATTCTTCCTCGTTATTAATGCCGCCAATATCGACAAGGATGTCGAATGGATAAAAGCGAATGCTGCCGGCTATGACGTGGTAATCGATCATCTGAGTGACAGTTACGGCGAACTCGCTGTCCAGGGTCCCGATTCGGAGCAGATTCTTAAAACTGTCCTCGGTCTTGACATGTCGTCGCTTACGTTCTACACGTTTGCCCACACGACCGTTGACGGTGAGGATGTCATCGTGAGCCGCACCGGATATACCGGTGAAGACGGCTTTGAAATCTATGCGTCGCCCGAACTCACAGTTAAATTCTGGGACAAACTGATCGAAGCCGGCGTTCAGCCGTGTGGTCTTGGTTGTCGCGACACTCTCCGTTTCGAAGCCGGTCTGCCGCTCTATGGCGATGAACTTACTGACGAGATTTCGCCTGTTGAAGCCTGTCTGTCGATGTTTTGCAAACTCGATAAGGAAGAGTTTATCGGCAAGGAAGCGATCGTCGCTCAGAAAGCCGCCGGCCCGGCACGAAAAATTGTCGGACTCGAAATCAACGGACCGGCTATCGCCCGTCACGGTTACGAAGTTCTTGACGGAGACGACAATGTCGTTGGCCACGTGACAACTGGCTACCGCTCGATAACGCTCGGAAAAAATATTGCCATGGCGCTTGTGGATTCAGCTCATTCGGCTCTTGGAACCGAACTGAAAGTCCGTGTCCGCCGCAAAGTGTTCCCCGCGGTCGTCGTTAAGAAACGCTTTTATACCCCTAATTATAAGAAATAAAGAAATCAACAAACTATTTAATCCTATAAAATCATGATCAAATACCTTCCCACCCACGAATATATCCGAGTTGAAGATAACAATGTAGGTTATGTAGGCATCTCTCCCTATGCCGCCAAAGCTCTCGGCAATGTCGTTTATGTTGATATGCCCGGCGAGGGCGATGAACTCTCGAAAGGCGAAGAATTCGGTGCTATCGAGAGTGTAAAAGCAGCCAGCGATCTTTTCTCACCCGTTACCGGCGAAGTCCTCGAAGTAAATGAAAACCTCGAAGCCAATCCCAAACTCGTCAGCGACGATCCGATGGCGAACTGGATTATCAAGGTTCGCATCGATGACCCGTCTGAACTTGATGACCTTCTCGACCAGGCCGCTTACGACGAACTCTGTGCCGCCGAGCAGCATTGATAACCCGTTTCAGTTATAGTTACCAGACCATGACTCCCCATCGTTATTTTCCATTTGGTGACGGAGACATAACCGCGATGCTTCAGCGGATCGGAGTGGATTCGGTAGACGAACTGTTCGCCGATATCCCTGCCTCCCTCCGTCTGAAACACGGCTATGATCTGCCCGAAGAAATGAGCGAGACCGAAGTCCGCGAATATTTCGGGAAACTGCGCGCCGCGAACACGCCTTTGGTTTGTTTTGCCGGTGCGGGCTTCTATGACCATTATTCGCCGGCCGTCGTTGCCGCCATTACGAGCCGTAGCGAGTTCTTGACTGCTTATACTCCCTATCAGCCCGAAATCAGTCAGGGTACCCTCCAGTATATCTTTGAATACCAGTCCATGATGACCGAACTGACCGGTCTTTACATCTCGAATGCTTCGATGTATGACGGAACGACCGCAACGGCCGAGGCTATGCTGATGATGGTCGGGGCTGCCCGAAAGAAAAACCGTGTACTGGTCTCGTCGACGGTGCTTCCCGCTGTTGTCGATGTCGTGAAAACCTATGCCCGCTATCATGGTGTGACCGTCGACCTCATTCCCTCTACCGATAAAGGTACGACCGATTTCGAAGAGATGAAAAAGATGCTTGGTGATGGTGATGTCGCCGGTGTCATCGCTTCGTCGCCCAATGCTCACGGCCTGTTGGAAGATTTCGAAGGGTGGGCAGATGCCATTCACGGAGCCAAGGCTCTGTTTACGATCAATACCCACGCTTCGGCTTTGGGAGTGCTGAAAACACCGGCGGAGTGGGGCGCTGACATTGCCGTCGGGGAAGCTCAGTCGCTCGGATTCCCGCTCAACTATGGCGGTCCCGGCCTCGGGTATATGTGTACGACGAAAGCGCTTATGCGAAAGATGCCGGGTCGCGTTGTCGGTGCGACGGTTGACGAAAACGGAAAACGTGTGTTTGTCCTGACATTGCAGGCTCGTGAACAGCATATCCGCCGCGAAAAAGCGACTTCCAATATCTGTTCAAACCAGGGCATCATGACTCTATATGCCGCCATGTATCTCTCGTTGCTCGGAGCCGGTGGCCTCAGGGAGGTCAACCGCCGTTCACACGACGGGGCGGTATACGCTGCAAGCAGAATCGAATCCGAAACCAAATCGCGTCTTGCTTATGACGGGCCATTCCTGAATGAGTTTGTAATCACCACTCACTGCCCGGCTGACAAGATTATTGCTGATGCCGCGGCTGCCGGAATTCTCGCCGGGGTGAAAGTCGCTCCCGATAAACTCATGATTGCGGTTACCGAACAGCGTACACGTGAAGAGATAGACAAATTGGTAGACATCATCAAAAAAGCTTGAAAAACATGAACAGAGAATTTTATGACAAACTGATTTTCGAGTTTTCAAGTCCCGGTAGAAAAGGTTACAAACTTCGCCGGACCGATGTTCCGGCTAGCGGTGCCACGATTCCGTCCGCTCTTCTAAGGGAGACTGAACCCGAATTGCCTGAAGTCGACGAACCGTCGGTTGTCCGTCACTATACGAATTTGTCCACGAATAACTTTGGCGTAGATACCGGTTTCTATCCTCTCGGATCGTGCACTATGAAGTACAATCCGAAGATCAATGACGAGATTGCCGCCGACCCCGTGGTTGCCAAGCTCCATCCGGCCCAACCGGTGGAAACGGTTCAAGGCGCGCTTGAAGCTTACTGGCAGCTCCAGACCTATCTCTCCGAAATCGGAGGAATGGCTGAGTTTACCCTCAATCCCTATGCCGGTGCTCACGGAGAGCTGACCGGCCTGATGGTTATCCATGCCTATCACGACTCGCGCGGTGATATGAAGCGCGACAAGGTTATTGTCCCCGACAGCGCTCACGGAACTAACCCGGCGAGTGCGGCGGTTGCCGGCTATAAGATTGTCGAAGTGAAAAGCCGTCCTGACGGGACTGTAGATGTTGATGATCTCAAGTCTAAACTTGATGACACGGTGGCGGCGATCATGATGACGAATCCAAATACAGTCGGGATGTTCGAGAAAAACATTCCTGAAATTGCCGAACTCGTTCATGGTGTAGGAGCCCTTATGTACTATGACGGTGCGAACCTGAACCCGATGCTTGGAATTTCACGTCCGGGAGACATGGGCTTTGACGTTATGCATATTAATCTGCACAAAACGTTCTCCACTCCCCACGGAGGCGGCGGTCCGGGTGCCGGTCCGGTTGGAGTCCGCAAAGGCCTCGAAAAGTTCCTGCCGAATCCGCGGGTAATTAAAAACGACGATGGTAGCTTCGGTGTGATAACCGATTCGACCGAAAGCCTTGGTCGGGTTTCATCCTGGCTCGGAAATTATGCGGTCGAACTTCGTGCGCTTGCTTACATTCTTAGTCTCGGAGCAGAAGGTGTTGCCCAGGTCGGTCCGCTTTCAACTCTCAATGCCAACTATATCAAGGAGTCCCTGAAAGATCTCTATCTTCTTCCGATTGATGGTCCGTGTAAACACGAATTTGTATTCGACGGCCTGAAGGATAAGTCTACGGGAGTCACGACACTTAATGTTGCCAAACGATTGCTTGACTTCGGATTCCATGCTCCCACAATTTATTTCCCGTTGCTATTCCATGAGTCGCTCATGATTGAACCGACTGAAACCGAAAGCCGCGAGACTCTCGACCGCTTTATCGAGGTGATGCGTAACATTGCCCGTGAGGCCGCGGAAACTCCTGATGTTGTGAAGACGGCGCCCCATAATACACCGATATCACATCCCGACGATACACAGGCGGCGTTGACCCCCGTCCCAACCCTGAAAGCTCTCAAAGAACAATGACCGAATCTGATCTGATAATTATCGGAGCCGGGCCGGGTGGCTATGAACTGGCTGCCCGGCGAGCCGGTGCCGGTGATCGCGTGGTGATAATCGAAGACCGCGAAGTCGGCGGAACGTGTCTCAACCGTGGATGTATTCCGACGAAATGTCTCTGCCGTTCGGCCGAAGTCCTTAGAACGGTGCGTGAAGCGGAGAATTTTGGAGTAAATACAGGTGAGGTAACGGTTGATTACTCCAAGGCGGTTGCACGGATGAAAGCTGTCGTTGACGGGCTTCGCCAGGGAGTGGAGAGCCTTTTGGCTAACTGTGAAGTCGTAAGAGGCCGCGGAGTGATTACACCGTCGGGGACAGTTCGTGTCGATGACCGCGAGTTCACGGCTCCGAAGATAATTATTGCCACAGGTTCACGCCCCGCAATGTTACCGGTTCCCGGTGCCGAACTGGCCGTTACGAGCGATGAGCTTTTGAGCGCGGATACTCTTCCGGGATCGTTGGCGATTATCGGAGGCGGAGTCATCGGACTCGAATTTGCCTCGATAATGAATGAATTCGGAGTCAATGTAACCGTGATAGAGTTCTGTAAAGAAATATTGCCTCAGTTTGACAAAGATATCGCTAAGCGCCTCCGTTCGTTGTTGTCGCGACGTGGCGTGACGTTTGTAACCGGGTCGGCTGTAACGGGTATCGCAGAAAGCGAAAACGGACTGACAGTCACATACGATTCGAAGAAAGGATCACAAAATCTCGAAGTCGAAAGTGTCTTGATGGCTGTCGGGCGTCGCCCGGTTGTTCCTGACGGTCTCGAAGCCGCCGGGATAGAAGTCTCGTCACGCGGATTTATCGTGACCGATGAAAACATGATGACCACGCGCCCTGGCGTCTTTGCCGTCGGTGACTGCAACGGTCGACTGATGCTGGCTCACGCTGCATCCGCTCAAGCTGAAAAGATCTTTGTTCCGTCAGTCAACCTTGAAGTCATACCATCGGCTGTATTCACCGTGCCTGAAGTTGCAATGGTTGGTAAGACGGCCGAGCAGCTCGATGCGGAAGGTGTCACATATAAAACTTCAAAGTCTCTTTTTGCTTCCAATGGCAAAGCGCAAGCCCTCGGTGAACC
>CAYVXC010000082.1:7592-9522 GCA_964454925.1 uncultured Bacteroides sp. | reverse complement strand
ACTTTTGAACTATGAGAACCGCCAATATTAATCTGGAAGAATTATTCAACGAAATACCGTTGGCTAAGCGGGAGGAAACTCGTCTCTCATTTGCCATCTCAAATAGACTCGACGCTCTTATGAAAGAGCAAGGATTGAATCGAAAGCAACTTGCAGAAGCTGTTGGAAAGCGACCAAATGAAGTTACCCGTTGGTTAAGCGGTGAGCATAACTTTACGATTGCTACTATTGGGATGCTTTCAGCGTTTTTCGGAAAACCTATTATTACAGTGGGATAGGTTGCGGATTTTAAATTATAGTTCGTGAATTGATTCCGCAAATGGAGCAAAAAGAAGCAGGAGAAAAACGCGGCGCGTTGATCTCCTGCGGGATATTTTCGAATTGTGAGTGAGATGTCGTCAGGGACGACGGTAAGCCTGGCGAGCTTATTCAGCTGCGGGAGCTTCTGCTTCTTCAGCGGGAGCGGCTGCGGCAGCTTCGGCTTCTGCTTTAGCGGCAGCGGCTTCAGCTTTTTTCTTAGCTACGATTTCGGCTTTGGCTTTGTTGGCGGCTTCTTCAGCTTCAAGACGCTGTTTAGCGGCGAGCTGTTTCTGGTCGGCCATCGAGGCTTTCATTTTCTCAACTTTCTGAAGATGTGCAGCTTTCCAAGCATCGAAACGACGCTGTGCTTCAGCTTCGTCAAAAGCACCTTTCTTCACACCGCCCTGGAGGTGTTTCATCAAGAGAACGCCTTCGTCGGAAAGAATGGTACGAACGGTGTCGGTGGGTTGTGCACCGGTGTTAACCCAATACAAAGCACGCTCGAAATTGAGAGTAACTGTAGCAGGATTAGTGTTCGGATTATAAGAACCTATCCTTTCAATAAACTTACCATCTCGTGGTGCCCTGCTATCGGCGATAACAATAGGATAGAACGCATAGTTTTTACGACCATGACGTTGCAGTCTAATTTTTGTTGCCATTAATAAATTGTTTTTAAATATTTTGGTGTTTTGTAGGGTTTGCATCGAGGGGTTGACCCGCTTTGCGACCGCAAAATTAGTATTTTTTATTCTAACCGGCAAGTTTTTCAGCCTTTTATTTCGGCTGATGACGGCGATTCCGGCGTTTTTTCGCCGTTTCGCGACTTCTTTTTCGTTTTTAACTGAAGACGGTGCTGATACCAGTGACGATAAAAGCGTGAAAGAATGTAGGTCGCGAACAGTAGAAGGAGCCATGTGACAGTCAGGCGCGTGAGTAGGCCGTTTGTTTCAACGGCGGTTATACCATCGACTCCTGAATCGTCGGAGGGGAAATAGGGGTCGACCGCCGCAAGGTTCAACTTCCATTTGATAATTCCGTCTTCAAGCAACATTAATCCCGCCTCACCTCTGACAAGCATTTTCAGGTCAGTGTCTTCAGCTGTGTAAACATCATAATCGGCTCCGGTATAGTTAATCCACGATTCGACGCTGTCGGAGGGCAGCGCTACGATCCCAATCATAGTGGCATCCGTTGAGTCGGCATAGGCTTTCAGTCGATTTGCCATCTCGCTGCGTGAGAGTTTATGTTCAGCCGGATTAGTGACCGTCAGTATGAATTCCCGGCCTTCGCCGCTAATGACTTCAGAAGTTACGTCTTCTTCTCCGTCAAAAATAGTCAGTCCGGGACGTGTGGCCCGATTTCCTGACTCGGTTCGTTCGATGAACGTCCAGGAATCATCAGGAAGACTATCCAGATGAAAAGACTTCCTGACCCCGTCTTTTTCATAGACAAACTCTATATCAGAGGTTTCGTCGCGTTCATCGATCGCATTTTTCAGACTTGACCCAACGGGGTAGGGACGATAGTCGACCAATGGTTGAATGTGATAGCCGATAACCTGGAGCGCAATTATATATGCCACTGTAAAAATCAGCAATAGCCATTGGAAACGGTGATGGATGAGGGG
>CAYVXC010000082.1:1604-7492 GCA_964454925.1 uncultured Bacteroides sp. | reverse complement strand
GTACCCATGATGAACTCCAAGCCTGATAACAGGCAACCCGCTGTCAGATATATTCCATCCGACAGACTTAGCCCCCACGCCTGAAAATAGTCCGCAATTTTATATTGGCTTCCCCAGGGATCAACCGCTTTCGTGAAACCCGAGTAAAGGAAGACGGCCCCAAGCACGACACGGAGTATCCATGTCAGCCAGACGATTTTCCTATCGTTCGGTGCCGGTGAGTTTGATGATGCCGAAGACTGCATAATTCATCATATCCTGATAGTTCGAACTAATACCCTCCGAACAGTTTGTTCGGCCGGCATGGTCTTCAATCTCTTTTACGCGTTCGATCTTTGTAAGAATGAGATCAGTGTAAGAACTGACCCTCATGCCGCGCCAAGCTTCGTCATAGTCGTGGTTCTTTTTCAACATCAGAGCCTTTGTTTCAGCCACGATCTGTCGGTAACGCCTGATAGCTTCTTCGGGAGTCATGTCTTTGTGATCGGAAGCGCCAAACTCAAGCTGTATGATTCCGACAACGCTATAATTCACGATGGCCTTGAATTCGTCCAAGATTCCTTCTCCAACGGCACTCACGCCTTTTTCCTCAAGCGAACGGATGCGTTTCGCTTTGATAAACAGCTGGTCGGTGATTGAACTGGGACGCATCATGCGCCATGAAGCTCCGTAATCCTTGAGCTTCAAAATGAATATTTTTTCACAGGATTCGAGTGCCTGGTCAAATTCTTTTTCGGTCCGGGTCATAATTTTAATTGACATTCAGTTGATCTTGCTTGGCAGGCCGAAAGAAGTACGCCGCGATTTCGGTGGGTACGGAACCTGCTTAGCAACTGCAAAGTTAAGGATTATTTTCAAGATTTTCACCCCATTTATTTACATAATCCGCCCCTTTTTCGTAACTTTGCCACTCAAACCGGACAATCATTATATTGAAATATGTCAGTCGACAATGCTAATCAGGGGACTAAGTTTCGTCCCGAGTCAGATAAAAAAGAACGGACATGGAAGATCGTACGCTGGTTATGGATCATTACCGGCATCGTTGTTCTGTCTGTTTTTATTTTCTTTGTTCTAATATATAACGGGATCATCGGGTATATGCCTCCTATCGAGGAGCTTAAAAATCCGACCGCTCAGTATGCATCGATTGTCTATAGCGCTGACGGTGCAGAGATGGGTCGCTTTTACCGGAGTACCGGTAATCGTGTCTACGCCGACTATGATGAAATATCCAAATATGTAATTCAGGCTTTGGTCGCGACAGAGGATGCCCGTTTCGAGAACCATTCGGGAATTGATTTCCGAGCATTGTCACGTGTCGCGTTCAAGACACTGCTTTTACGTAATAAAAACGCCGGCGGAGGTTCAACAATTACCCAACAGCTTGCAAAGCAGCTGTATTCTTCTCCAACGGACGGCCTTATGAGCCGTGCGGTCCAAAAGCCGATCGAGTGGATGATTGCGATCAAGCTTGAGCGTTTCTATTCGAAAGAGGAAATCATCAAAATGTATCTGAATCAGTTTGACTTCCTTTATAACGCGGTGGGAATCCAATCTGCGGCTCAGGTCTATTTCAACAAACGTGCGAGGAATTTGAATATTCAGGAAGCGGCCATGCTGATTGGTATGGTTAAGAATCCGTCGTTGTATAATCCTGTCCGCAATCCGAAAAGTGCGTTGGCTCGTCGTAATACAGTCCTTGATCAGATGTACAAAGCCGGCATGATTACCGAAGCCGAAAGAGATTCTATATCAGAACTGCCGATTGAGCTTGACTTTAAGCGTGTAAATCATAAGGACGGTATCGCTCCATACTTCCGGGAAGAAATCAGACGCTACATGACGGCAAAGAAACCCGTTAAAGACGATTATCCTTCGTGGGACTACGCCCGTTACCGGACTGATTCAGTCTTATGGGCCACCAATCCGCTCTACGGCTGGATTCAGAAGAATCCCAAGACCGACGGCAGTCTGTATGATCTCTACACAGACGGCCTGAAGATCTACACGACAATCGATACGACGATGCAGTCCTACGCCGAACAGGCTGTCACCGAGCAACTTCAGGATCTGCAGGCCAGATTTGACAAGGAAAAGAAAGGGACTGCGACCTATCCCTATACTTCGAACCGTGCCGAACTGTCTGATGCTGCACGTGAGAAGCTCATCTATGCGGCTATGCAACAGAGCGAGCGTGGCCGAGTTGCACGCCTTCGCGGATTGACACGTGAGCAGCTTATCGATGAATTTAATGAACCGGTAAAAATGACGCTCTTTTCTTGGAACGGCCCGAAAGAAGTCACGATGACTCCACGTGATTCCCTTCTGTATGTAAAGGGCATCTTGCGTGCCGCGTTTATGGCAATGGATCCGCGTAACGGTTATGTTAAGGCTTACGTCGGCGGACCCGATTTCAATTTCTTCCAGTATGACATGGTTTCGACCGGTCGCCGTCAGGTTGGCTCTACGATGAAACCGTTCCTTTATACTTTGGCCATGGAGGACGGATACAGTCCGTGCAGCATGTTCTCCAATACCCAACCGGTTTTCAAAGTTGCAGGAGGTCAAACATGGGCACCGCGAAACGCCGGTTCGGCGCGTGTCGGTGAAATGGTTGATCTGAGATGGGCGCTTACCAATTCCAACAACTGGATATCGGCGCGCGTCATAGATGCGGTCGGTCCGCGTCGTCTCGTGAACTATATGTCGAGTTTCGGAATAACTTCGCAACTCCCGGCTGTTCCATCGCTCGCACTTGGTCCGGCTGAGATCAGTCTTAAAGAGATGGTGGGCGCTTACTCTGCCTTCGCTAACGAGGGCATGAGGACCGACCCGGTGTTCGTAAGAGCTATAGCCGATTCCGACGGTAATATCATTGCAAGGTTTACACCCAATCAGACTGAAGTGATTGGCCGTGATTCTTATTACAGAATATTGTCGATTCTGCTTAATGTCGTGGATTCGGGGACAGGTAGCCGCATCCGATACCGCTATGGAATAAAAGCCCAGATGGGAGGTAAAACCGGTACGACTAACTACAATGCCGATGGTTGGTTCATGGGCTTTACCCCGACTTTGGTTGCCGGCGCATGGGTCGGAGGTGACGAACGTTATATCCACTTCAATAGTATCCGTGACGGTCAGGGTGCTGAAATGGCTCTCCCGATCTACGGGCGCTTCATGCAGAAAGTTTATGGTAACAAAACCCTCGGATATAGCGAGGACGATAAATTCGTATTCCCCAACGACGTACTGCTCTGCCCCGACGCGTATACCGAGGAAAGTGACCTTGAAGAAGTGACCGTCGATGAAGCTATTTTTGACTGATTACCACGAAAACTTTTAAACACCTTTTAATATGAGAAAAGGGCTTTGCAGTAGCAAGGCCCTTTTCGAGTTATATATAGCGTATATCTTTGTCAGATCAGCGATAACGGGTTAATTTAATGAGGGATTCCCAGTGAAAGGAGTCATGTGATAACCGAGTGCATTCAGCTCCATTGCCATACCGGCCAGATATAACTGGTGGAGGGCTGCGATGTAGCATCCGAGAGCCGCTTCTGTTCCGGGTTCCACATGTTCATGGCTCAAAAGTCCATATACTCGGGCCGCGCAGTCAGAAACGAGCTGGCTGACTTTTTCTTCGGCTTCGCCTTCATATCCGAGAAGATCGTGAAGGACCGTTTCATCAAATTTATCGTAACCCTGTTTGTCGCGGAGTTCCTGGTAATAGTCCTCTTTATCGGCATATTTGGTCCAATCTGTGTCCCAATAATATGACATTGCCATTCCCATGAGCATCATCCAGCCAAGAGAAGTGATTGGATAATCTTTGAATTCACGTGTGCCGTCGGGGAGATATGCGCGTGCGATAATTCCCCATTTCTCTTCAACGTCGGGACATTCGGGGACGTGCTTATCAAGAGCCTCGGTGTTTTGTAGAAACTGAGTGAGATTTTCACGGACTTTCTTTTCGAACTGCTCAACAAAAGCTTTCGGATCGGTTGCGCTGTCGAATTGTTTGTTGTTTTCGTTTTCCATATAGGTTATGTAATCGTTTAATTCGGTGTTTGAATATAAACGAATTGAGAGTCGATATTGTTTCTTGTCAATCCGTTCGGGCCAGTGTCTTCAAAATGTTTTTTAATGCAGTCGGGCCGTCGAGCCAGATGACGTCGGGGTCTCTTTTTAGCCATGTCAACTGTTTTTTTGCGTAAACACGTGTATTTTTCTTGATCCTTTCAATTGTCGTATGGCGATCCATAAGACCCACGAAGTGAGCGAACCATTCCTTGAATCCGACGGTATTCAGGGAGTTCAGGTCACGCAGATGGAACACGTGGCGAGCTTCATCTTCCATGCCTGAAATTACCATCTCATCTACTCGTCGATTAATTCGGTCGAATAGCTGATCTCTCGGGTGTGAAATGGCAAATTTTACGAACTCAAATTCCGGAGTACGGCGTGCACCGGTCCGGAGACTCGAGTAGGGGACACCGGCTTCCATGGTAATTTCGAGCGCGTGCATCACCCGTTTCGTGTTCGATTTGTCAACTATTTTAAAGTATTCCGGGTCGCTGACTTCGAGTAGAGCTAACAATCCTTCTGAACCGAGATCGGAATAAAGCCTTTTGACTTTGTCACGGACTTCAGCACTAATTTCAGGGAGGTCATCGAGTCCGAACAACAGTGCGTCAATGTACATCATCGATCCTCCTGCGACCACTACATATTCTTTACCCGAAGCATAACAATTCTCGATAATTCTTTTTGCATCATCGGCAAACTGGGCGGCGCTGTAATATTCGCCGAGTTCGAGAAACTCCAACAGATGGTGGATCACTCCACATTGTTCCTCTTTAGTCGGGACGGCCGTCGTGATCGGAATATTTTTAAATATCTGGCGCGAATCAGCTGAAATTATTTCAGCATCAAGCTCTCGGGCTACATCAACAGCAAGTTTGGTCTTGCCCGAAGCTGTTGGACCGGTAATAACAACAACCCGTGGCTTGTGACCACGGGCTGCTGCGTTTATTGGTTGAATTTTATTTTGTCTGTTTTCCAACAATTTCTGCAATTTTTACAATTACGTCGCGGGCTTTTTCCATCGATTGAACCGGAACGAATTCATAGCGACCGTGGAAGTTCAGTCCTCCGGCAAAAATATTGGGGCAGGGGAGTCCTTTGAACGAAAGCTGAGCGCCGTCTGTTCCGCCGCGAATAGGCACTACTTTAGGTTCGATGTCACAGTCACGCATGGCCTGCTCTGCAATGTCGATGATTTCCATGCACGGTTCGATTTTTTCGCGCATGTTGTAGTACTGATCCTTAATCTCGAGGGTACAAGTGTTGGGATATTCGTGATTGATTTTGCGGGCAAGGTGTTCGAACTCTTTCTTGCGGCGTTCGAAACGGTCACGGTCGTGGTCGCGGATAATGTAGGTCAATACCGTCTTTTCAACCGTACCTTCCATTCCTACCAGATGATAGAAACCTTCGTAGCCTTCGGTATGCTCAGGTGTCTCCCAGCGAGGGAGCATGATGACGAACTGGTTAGCGAGCCTCATCGAATTGACCATCTTGTGCTTGGCATATCCGGGGTGAACGTTACGGCCGAGGAACGTCACTTTTGCGACAGCGGCATTAAAGTTTTCATATTCAAGCTCACCAATTTCGCCACCGTCCATTGTGTAACCGAAGTCGGCCCCGAAGACGGGAACATCAAACTTATGTGCACCAAGACCGATTTCTTCATCGGGATTGAAGCCTACTCTGATTTTACCGTGTTTAATTTCAGGATGAGCGAGGAGATAGGCCATCGCAGAGATGATTTCTGCGACTCCGGCTTTGTCATCGGCGCCCAGAAGAGTCGTTCCGTCGGTTAC
>CAYVXC010000082.1:0-1504 GCA_964454925.1 uncultured Bacteroides sp. | reverse complement strand
GTAATTTCAGTTAGTCCGAGTTCTCGGAGCTGAGTTTCGAGATTACGGGCAAATTTCATCTGCCCTGGTGTCGACGGCGTCAGATTAGTCAGTTCGTCACTCTGAGTGTCGAACTTGACATAGTCAAGGAATCGATCTAATACATTCATAGGTCTTAGTGTATGAGATATATTTGAATTATTAATTATTTTTCAGTTCGGAGGCCTCGATTATCAGGCTCATAATTGTCGAATCTCCGGCCAGACAGCGATAACGAAGTTTTACGCCTGTTGCTTCGAGGGTTTCGGCAAAACCAAGATCATTGGAATTTTGGGTGGTGAATGATTCTTTCAACATTGATTTCACATTCTCTTCAGTCAGGCCCGATGGTTTGACAATCGTAGTGTCCATTGTAACATCAATGTAAAAAGTGTCTTTGTCGACACTCGCATTGAAACTGTTTATCGCCGGAGTAAGCGGTATCAGCTGGGTTGCCTGATTATTAAAGGTCTCGGCGTAATCAGTCAGTGCTTCATCGTTTTCATTTGAGGTTGCACATGCAGCCATCATGCCGGATATCAGAGTGACTGCAATGACAGTTATGCTTGTCTTCAGTTTCATCATTTAAGATTCAGGGTATTTATTTAACTTTGATTATTTCAGGTCTCCAGGCGTCAACATCGATACCACCGACCCCGTGGACCGGCACTGTTGTGTCACGATCACTGAAAACCATAATGATTTCGTTACCTGTCGGTTCGTCTTTTTTCCGAACAACAAGTACGTCTGCATCACCAACTTTCTGCTTCTCGAAATTAGGTGTTCCACACCACATGGCAGGGTTCTCTTTCCTGAAATTCATAACCTGCGCTGTATAGTCGTGAAGTTGTTGCTCGCTGTCATTCCGGGCCGTGATATGTCCTGAAGTGCGAGCGATGTTGTCTTTCTGACCGCCGGTGGTCTCCAGAGAACGGTCGCCCCATTCGTCTCCATAGTATAATGTGATTGGACCGTTATATCCGCCTAAAATGGCAATTCTCGCCATCTGTTTTTCGAGATAGTGAGGGTCTGCCTTATCAAAATGGTCTGCGAGCCTGTATCCGTCGTGGTTCGTGAGGAAAAGATTGGGGAGAACGTTGTCATTGAGGTAACCCCGCGACTGAGGCGTACCATATAATTTTATAATGTCGTCCCAGCCGTTTTCGAGTCCGGCTTTTGTCGGGTCCTGCATCGGGCCGCTGATTAATTCTTTCCCGTCGAAATCAAAAGCACTTATTAGACCGCCGTTTTTATAAACGCCATTATTAATTGTAGAAGCTGTTCCCCAGTCTTCTCCGACCATATAGCCGAGCGTTCCCCATTGTTTTCCGGCGGCTTTCCGTTGAGACGCAAGCTCTTCAACGGCAGAGCGAATTTCGTTCCAGTAGTTGTGGTTACCTTGACAAGCCTGGTATGCCTGATCAAGGCGCCAGCCATCAATCTCGTAGTTGTCGATCCACCAGGTAGCTACTTCTTTGAAATAGTC
>CAYVXC010000081.1:0-9733 GCA_964454925.1 uncultured Bacteroides sp. | reverse complement strand
CGAGCCGTGCGTCCCTACAGAGAAACCGATTTTATGGTCTCATGGTAGTTCTGCAACATCCCCGTGGTCGTCAGCAAGCCGACTCATAAGCTGATATAAGGACAGAAGATTCATAAACTTTTGAGGTTTACGGTTGCTTTTGTCTTAAATTCCGGGGGGGGTGGGGACGGTTAGAAAAACGTCCGTAGAAAACGAGGTGGGAAATTCGTGGTGGGGTTTCTTATTTGTGGTGTGAGGATTTTTTTGTATTTTTGCCGTGAATAACTTTCACCCCGAAATTAACAAGCATTTTTAACCGTTTCAACCATGAATCTTACCCGAATCTTTCTGCTTGCGACCGTCGTTGCAACGTCATTCTCCGTTGCACCGGCACAAAAGCTGACAATCATACACACCAACGACACCCACAGCCAGATTGACCCCGACGAAGAGACCGGACTCGGAGGCGTCTTGCGACGCAAAGTCCTCATCGACAGCATCCGCCAGGCCGACAAAAACACCTTGCTTATCGATATGGGCGATGTCGTTCAGGGAACACTCTACTTCAACCTTTATCGCGGTGAAATTGAAAACAGGATGATCAACGAGCTTGGATATGACGTCAGGATTCTCGGCAACCACGAGTTTGACAACGGTGTCGACGAACTGGCAAAAAACTGGGCCGATACGAAGGCTGTCGCTCTGTCAACCAACTATGATTTCACTGACAGTCCCCTCGCCCCGATTTTCAAGCCCTATCTGATCAAGGAATTCGACGGAAAAAAAATCGGATTCATCGCTATCAACCTTCTCCCGAAAGGCATGATTTCAGAAGGCAACTATGACGGCGTTGTCTATCTCGACGGGCTGAAGGCCGCCAACTCAACCGCCTGGCATCTGAAACACAACGAAGGCGTCGACATGGTGATTGCCCTTACCCACATAGGTTATGCCCCGTCGAGCAATCCAGTTTCGGACGTGTCGCTGGCCGGTTCGAGCGAAGACATCGACATTATTATCGGCGGTCACAGCCACACACTCATCAATCCGGACGATACAGAGAAGTCTGTACCCCATCTGGTGGCCGACGCCGACGGTGACGAACGGATTCTGGTTGCCCAGACCGGTAAAGCCGGACGAATGCTCGGTGTCGTAGAAATCGATCTGGCGACAAAAAAGGCTTCGTCAAAAGTAATCCCGGTTGACTCGCGCCTTGATGACCGCACGAGTCCCGAACTGGCGGCGATCATAGAGCCATATCGCCACGGCGTTGATTCGCTAATGCAGGTCAAGGTCGGTCGATCGGCCATGAAACTTGACAAAGAGTCGGTCGAGCTTTCAAACTGGGTTGCCGATTTCATTCGAGACCGTGGCAACCAGCTGGCCGGCCACGTTGACGTTGCGATTTCGAATAGCGGAGGAATCCGTCGCGGACTGCCTAAAGGAAATGTCACCCAAGGCCAGATCCAGAGCATGCTTCCGTTCAACAACCGTGTTGTTGTCCTCGAAATGAAAGGTAAGGATCTGATCGATGCGTTCGCGGTGATGTCGGACATCGGCAGCAGCGGCCTGAGTTCTGAAGCCGACGTCGTGTACTACGAACCGACCAACGAGATCATCTCGGCCAATCTGAACGGCGTCCCTGTCGAACCCGATTCGATCTATCGAGTAGCTACGATCGACTATCTCGCCAATGGCGGCGACTATATGGTGCCGCTGACTCGTGCCGAACGTATCGCCACAGCCGAAAACAGAGTCTACGAAGACCTTCTTGAATTCCTCACGACCGGCCCCTATCGCCGGAAAGTCATCAAACCCGAAAGTCGTGAGCGCATGCGTCCCGTCGTGAATCACAACGACCGCTAAGTCAGTGCCATCCCATTAACCTAACAAGTCCTTCATTCCCCCCATATTCCCAACCACAATGTTAAGAAAACCGGTTTTAGTCCTCGCGGCGATACTTACTGCATTTTCTGTTTCAGCCGTAAAAACCAATTTTGTAAAGAAAGCCGATATGAAAGCCGCCCAACGGTGGGTAGATTCGGTTTACAACAGCCTTTCAGAGCGTCAGCGCATCGCCCAGCTTGTCTTCCCGAAATTCATCCCCACTCAGGGACAGAACTCGGTCGAAACGCTGAAAAAGCTTGTCGAAAAAGGCGAAGTCGGCGGTCTGCTCTTTACCGAAGGATCAATAGAACAGTACGCCGAAATGACCAATGTCGCCCAGTCGATGAGCCGTGTTCCGCTCCTTATGACTTTTGACGGCGAATGGGGTCTCTCAATGAGAATCAAGGACACTCCGCGCTTCCCCTACAACATGAGTATCGGAGCTGCTCGCGACGGAGAAAAACTGGCCTACGAATATGGCCGCGAAATGGCTCGTGAATGTCAGCTTCTTGGCATCCATGTCAATTTCGCACCGGTAGCCGACGTAAATTCCAACGCCGCCAACCCGGTCATCGGCTATCGTTCATTCGGTGAGGATCCTGCCGCGGTCGCACGCTTAGTGACGGCCTATTCACGCGGTCTCGAGGACGGTGGTGTCCAGGCCGTAGCTAAACACTTCCCCGGCCACGGCGACACAGACAGTGACAGCCATAAAACCCTCCCCACTCTCGAACGCACCATCGATCAGCTCGGCTCGACCGAACTCATCCCGTTCAACGCCTTCACGAAAGCCGGTCTTTCGGGCATCATGATGGCACACCTCCAGGCCAAAGCCATCGACCCGACGGGTCAGCCGATGTCGCTTTCCCGGCCGGCCTACCGTCTCCTGCGCGAAAAGCTTGGATTCGAAGGGCTCGTCTATACCGACGCGCTGGGAATGAAAGGCGCAGTGGCTGTAGATGGTGAAAATCCGGCTATCGCCGCGCTCAAAGCCGGCGCCGATGTACTTCTTTGTTCACGCACTCCCCTCGACGATATTGACCGACTGTTAGCAATGGTCAATAAGGGCGAAATATCAAAAAAGACGATCGAGAACCGTGTAAAGCGTGTTCTTACATATAAATATCTCCTCGGCCTCTCCCATCGCCCCGCTCCGATCGACCTCAAAACAATCCGTCAGGCCATTAACTCGCCCGAAGCGACCGCCCTCAACCGCCGGATCTCGGTGGCATCGGTCATCGCGCTTAAGAACGCCGGCAATATCCTCCCGCTGAAGAATCTGGGCGAACGAAAGACCGCCGTGGTTTCTCTTGGCGCACAGGCCGACAACGTTTTCAGCGAAACCGTGCGCCGCTACACGAAGGCTACCCCATTCGGTTCGGAGACATCGCCCTCGGCTCTGAAAGATTATAACACCGTTATTGTCGGAGTATTCAACGACAAGCCCGCGACGCGCACGGCTCTGGCCGCCCTGAAAAGCGTTAAAGGCGACCTCATAGTCGTCTATCTGGTAAATCCCTACAAGATGGCAAAAATGTCGTCGATCATCGAACACGCCGAAGCCGTGATTCTTGCCGGCGATGATACGCCGGTCATGCGCGGAGTCGCAGCCGAAGCTGTCTTCGGAGGTATTGATGTGACCGGTCGCCTGAGTGTGACACTGAAAGGTCTGTATGATCGCGGAGCAGGCCTGGATCTTAAAAAAGTAAGACTCGGTTACTCAAGCCCGTTGGAAAAAGGGATGAAACCCGGGCTGACCGATTCTATTGATGCCCTGATGGCCAAAGCCATCAAGGCCGGCGCGTTTCCCGGCGCCCAGATCCTGATTGCCCGCGGGGGCGATGTAGTCCTCGATAAGTCCTATGGGAAACTGACTGAAGGAGGAGCCGACGTAACCCCTTTTACCGTCTATGACCTCGCGTCGGTCTCGAAAGCCATCGGGACACTCCCGGGTGTGATGGCCGCCTATGACCGGGGGCTGATTGAACTTGACCGTCAGGTAGCGGATTATGTTCCCGGCCTCAAGCAATCTGGTAAAGACTTCACCGTCCGCGAACTTCTTTTCCACGAGACCGGAATGCCCGCCTCGCTCAATATGTTCAATACCATGCTTGACACCGCCACTTACTCAGGCCGCCTTCTGACCTCGGCTCCCGACTCGATCCACCCGATCAAGATTCAGAACAAGGTCTACGGCCACCGCGACGCCCGGCTGAGAAAAGATATTGTCAGTGATCACAAGACTGCAGAGTTCCCGACCGAAATGGCCGAGGGAATGTTTGTCGGACAAGTCACTGTCGACACGATCATGGGCCGGATATACAACATTCCTCTCAGAAAAGACAAAAGCTATAATTATTCATGTCTGAATTTTGCGTTGGCCATGGACGCCGAACAACGTGTCACCGGAATCCCCCACGACCAATGGTGTGACTCGTTGATCTGGAAGCCCCTCGGCGCATGGACAATGGGCTATCAGCCCCTTAAACGTCTTGACCGCGCCGACATCGCGCCGACAGAAAACGACACTTACCTCCGACGCCAGACCATGCACGGATATGTCCACGACGAAATGGCCGATTTCCTGGGCGGAGTGTCGGGAAATGCCGGTTTGTTCGCCAACGCCGATGACATCGCCAAGATGTGCCAGATGTGGCTTAACGGCGGTGAATATGGCGGTGAACGGATAATGTCGCCCGAAACCGTAAAGCTCTTCACAACCACGAAAAGCCCCAACTCGCGCCGCGGCCTCGGGTTTGACAAACCCGACATGGAAAATCCGAAGTATTCACCCACGGCCGACGAAGCCAACGGTTCGACATACGGCCATCTCGGTTTTACGGGAACTGTTTTCTGGGTTGATCCCGAAAATGATATGATCGTCATTTTCCTCACCAACCGTGTCAATCCCACTCGCGACAACGCGGCTTTTGCCGGAATGAATATCCGTCCCGAAATCATGAGACAGGCAATTCTTTCGGCCACACGTTAATTCGTGGCATTCAATGAACTCTCAGCGTTTCATAATTGTTTCTGACGTGTAAAAATTAACCACTTCTTTCATTTACAATCGAAATGAAAATTCTGACAAAAAAATTAGGAAAAACTCTTCTTGGGGCAGCCATTATTGCGTGCATGACATCTTGCAGTCAGACTTCGGAGAATGCCCGGATTTCATTTGACAGCTATTCGTCGGTATCGGCCTATTCCCTGGTCGAAAGTGCCGCCGACTTCGACCGTCCCACCGATGTGATCTGCTGCGACTCGGTTTCGCTTGTCCTTCCCCTGACACTCGACAAAACCGATGTGAACACCGTGCGCGACGTGATTCTCAAGGAAGCATTCGGAGAGAAAGCTGTGTCGGTTGAAAAAGCCATGCACAACTGGCTCGACAAGGCAGCCAAAGAACAACCATATAAAACTGTCATGGTTCCCAATTCGGAGATCTGTAACGCCGTCGCCTTCAATATCGTCCGCGGTTTCGTGGTTTATCTTTCACCGAAAGTGCTGGTTTACTGTGTCAATCACGAGACAATGATGCCGGGCGCAGCCAACGGCCTCTCGACGCGAAAATATGTAAACTACATTCTTAACGACGGAGGCAAGCTGCTCACTCTCAAAGATCTGTTCACACCCGAAGGACTTGCCCAGCTTCCCGGAATGATTGCTCAACAGGCTGAAAAATACGTTGAATATGCCGGTAACGTCTCTATCTCGGCTATTCCTGACGACGACAGCTTCTATCTTTCCAGCGAAGATGAAATCGTCTTCCACTATGATCCGATGGAAGTCGGCCCCCATAGCCTCGGCGACGTTGAAATCGCTTTCTATCCCGCCGAACTTGTCCATCAGATGACCCCACAGGCCGTTAAATTCTTCGGTCTCGAAGACCTTCTGAGAGACTTTTAAAAAAGATTCCTCTTAAAACCAGTCGCACATGTCTACGCCCCCCGGAAACCAATCAGGACCATATTACTGGAACATAGATCGGATCATGAAGCTGCTGCTGAGCCTGGCTCTCGTGGCCGTGGTCGGGTGGCTTCTGAACCGTCTTTCGGACGTTCTTTTACCCTTTTTTGCGGCCTGTCTGGTTGCCTACCTGCTCAATCCGCTTGTTGAACTGAACCAATCGCGGCTTAAACTGAAAAGTCACGCACTGGCGGTGTTCATCTCGCTGATAGAGGTCGCTATCGTGGCGACTACACTTATTGTTGCTCTCCTTCCTTTGGTTGTCAGCGAGGTTAATACGCTCGGAACGCTGATTGACAACTATCAGAAAGCATCGTCCGATGTCCAGTCCCACCTCGTTCCTTCGTCGCTCAAAGGAATCCTGGACGACTTCAACACGTCGCGCCTGGCAACCCTTGTCAGCGAAAACACCGACGGAATTTTCAGCCGTGGACGGTCGTTGATCGAGTTGATAGCCGACGTCCTGATGAGGACAATCGAGTGGCTGCTGATGTTCATCTACATCATTTTTATTTTACTGGACTATCAACAGATTGTCAACGGCTTCAAGAAAATCATACCTTATAAATATCGCGCCAAGTCGATGGTGATTGTCGGTGAAGTCGAACTCCTGATGAGTCACTATTTCCGCGGTCAGGGTCTGCTGGCACTCTGTGCGATGGTGCTCTACTGCATCGGTTTCTCGATTATCGGAATGCCTTTGGCCATAGTCATGGGTATCACCGTCGGGCTCCTTTACATGATTCCTTATTTCCAATACATCACTCTGATTCCCGTTGCCATCATCTGCGTCATCACTTCACTTGGTGGTGACATCGGATTCTGGTCGATGTTTGGAAAATGTTGTCTGGTCTATGCGGTGAGCCAATCGGTCTGCGATTATATTCTCACCCCCCACATCATGGGCAAGGAACTCGGTTTGAATCCCGCGGTGATTCTTCTTGCGCTTTCCGTCTGGGGGAGCCTGCTCGGTATCCTTGGCATGATCATAGCGCTGCCGGCAACCGCACTTCTGATGGCCTACTACGAACGCTACATAAGCGACCGCGGAGCGGCCAAACCTGCCGACCCCGCGGTCCTTCAAAACCTCGGACGCTCGAAGAAGCGCCGGTGAAGAAATTAACATTGGTGGAGAAAATCGTTAAGGCCTTTTAGTCCTTAAGATCCTTAATGCCATTAAATTCTATAACGGTCTCGATAGATGCCGGGGACTACCCGACGACTCTTTCACGATGAGCGAAAACGAGTGTGAAATTTGGTCGCTTCGTGATAATGATGTAACTTTGTAGAACTTTCGGACGAAACAATTAATCCAATCAATAATACGCCAAAATCTTTACAAATGAAACTCTTTAAAGGTCTCATTGCCGTCGCTCTCGCCGCCACAGCTTTCTGCCCCGGCATCCACGCCGACGAGAACACCCCCGAACGGCTTGTCAACGCACTCGATCTCAGAATCATCAACAATGCCTTCGAAGGTCAGAAAGAACGTGACTTCGCACGTCTCCCGGCCTATCTTAAAGACTCGATTGCCCAAGGCCGCGACCTCTGGGACCGTCAGCAATGTTCAACCGGCATCGCCGTCCGTTTCGCTACCGATTCGAAAAAAATCGGTGTGAAATATGAACTGCTTTGGGACACCCACATGATCCACATGGCCGACACCGGTCTGAAAGGCACCGACCTGTATATTTTCGAAGGCGACTCCGTCTGGCGTCACGTCAACACCAACCGCCCGTATGTAAAGAAAGACGCCGACGGCAACAAGACGAAATGGGTCGAATCGACCTACGTCGAGCGGCTCGACGGAAAGATGCACGAATACATGATCTATCTGCCTCTTTATGACGGCATCGAACAGCTCTTCGTCAAAATCGACAGCACGGCCACCATCACCGCCGGCGATCCTACCATCATTGACAAAAACCGCCGTATCGTAGCTTACGGAACCAGTATCCTTCAGGGCGGATGTGCCTCGCGCACCGGCATGGCTTCGTCAAATATCATTTCCCGCGACCTGAACGCCGAAGTCATCAACCTCGCTTTCTCAGGCGAAGGCAAGATGGATACTTACATGGCCCGCGCTATGGCCCAAATCCCCGACGTGGACGTCTATCTTCTCGACCCGGTTCCCAACTGTACCGAAATGATGTGTGACACACTGACATACGACTTCGTGAAGACTCTCCGGACACTCCGTCCCGAGGTGCCGATCGTAATGCTCGAAGGTCCGCTCTATCCCTACTACCGCTACGACTCGATGTTCAACAAATATCTGCCGGCAAAAAATGCGGCTTTCCGCAAAAACTTCGAAAAACTTTATGCCGAAGACCCGACCAACCTCTACTATGTCGACTCGATTGAGCTCGACGGTGTTGAGGACGACGGAACAGTCGACGGAATCCACCTGACAGACCTGGGCTTCAAATATTATGCAGCCAAAATGTCACCCATTCTGAAACCGCTGCTCGAACAGTCGGTCGAACGCCGCGCCAAAGCTAAAGCCGATGACGAAGCCCAAAAGGCGACCGGTAAGAAAGCTAAACGCAAATAATGCTCCATCCTTTCGAGGAACATATCAAAGCGACGATCGAGCGTCTCAACCTTTTGAGGCGCTCGTCGCCCGTTTTGGTGGCACTCAGCGGGGGCGCAGACTCAGTCGCGCTCCTTAGTGCGCTGACCGCTATCGGGTTTGACACGATAGCGGCCCACTGCAATTTTCACTTACGAGGGAACGAATCTAACCGCGACATGCGCCATGCCGAAGCCGTCGCCAGACGTCTCGGTGTGAATATCCACGTCCGTGACTTCAACGTCGGGGAACGAATGAAACAAACCGGCGAGTCGGTCGAAATGGCGTGTCGCGAATTGCGCTACGACTGGTTCAACACCCTCATCGACCGGGACAGGGCGCAGGCCGTGGCCGTCGCCCACCACCGCGAAGACAACGTCGAGACCTTTTTCCTTAATCTTCTCCGGTCGTCGGGTCTTGACGGCCTGACCGGAATGGTATGGCGGCGCGACTACGTCGTGCGTCCGATGCTCGACCTCTCGCGCGACGACATCGAAAAATATCTTGCTGACAAAGGCCTGGAATTTGTCACCGACAGTTCGAACGACTCGAACGAATATAGCCGTAACCGACTCCGTAATACCGTCATTCCAACGCTCGAAGCGGCTTTTCCCGGTGCTTCAAAAGCCATCCTGAACGTAATGTCCAATCTCGCTGACAGCCGACTGCTGGTCGGAGACGCTGTCGGTGGTTGGATCGGGCGTACAGGCGGAGACGAAAACCATATCAACGTAGCGAGTCTGCTTAGAACGGCCGGCACAAAACGCGCCGCGGCGATTCTGTTTGAACATCTGAAACACTTCGGATTCAACTCAGAACATATATCGGGGATAATCAGTGCGACTATAGCCGGTCGCAGTGGCCGACAGTTCATCTCGACTGACCGAAGAGCCGAACTCGACCGAGGAATCCTGACCATCTTTTCCATCGGCGGAATTGTCGCCGGACAAACGAAAAACGTTTCACTATCACGCGACATTCTTACCCCGATCAATATCGAGGTCTCTCATCACCACGTTTCTGAATTCTCGCCCGAACGTGATCCGTCGATCGCCTATTTCGACCGACGGATTCTTGAAGGTAACCCAATTTTCGAAATCAGACATCCGGCTGAAGGAGACCGGATAGCGCCATTCGGACTCTCGGGCGACACGCTTGTAAGCAAACTCCTTAAAAACGCCCGATATTCCGCTGCGGATAAACGGTCGGCATGGCTTTTAACCAGAAACGGTGAAATTCTTTGGGTCGTTGGACTCCGCGCGTCGAGACTCTTCTCGCTTACTCCCGAAACCCGCGAATACATCCGTCTCGCCTTGCGCCGTTAAG
>CAYVXC010000080.1:0-9787 GCA_964454925.1 uncultured Bacteroides sp. | reverse complement strand
AAGGACACTGATTCTCGGCGGATATTCGTCGCTGACCGCCGCCGGCTTCATCTACTACATGATTATCTTCTACTCCATCATCAACCCGGCCAAAGATCTTTCGAAAGCCGCCTACGCCATTCAGAAAGGTCTGGCCTCGATGGAACGCGTCGATGTCATCCTCAATGCGGTCAATCCTATCACCGATCCGGCCGATCCCCGGAAAATATCTTCCCGGCGGCCATCGATATCATTTGAAAATGTAACTTTCGCCTACAAGGACCGTCCGGTTCTCAAAGACATCAATCTCGAAATCCCCGCCGGAGCGACAGTCGCTCTTGTCGGTCAGTCGGGATCGGGAAAATCCACAATGGCCGATCTGGTTCCTCGTTTCTGGGACGTAGACAGCGGCGCGATTAAGATTGACGGAGTGGATATCCGTTCGATGAAGGTTCACGACCTCCGTTCGTTGATGGGCAATGTCAATCAGGAGGCAATTCTTTTCAACGACACGATCGGCTACAACATAGCTTTCGGAGTCGACAACGCCACTCCGGAACAAATCGCGCGCGCGGCGGAAATTGCTAACGCCCGCGGATTCATTGAAGAAACCGAGAATGGATATGAGACCCAGGTCGGTGACCGGGGATGTCGTCTGTCAGGCGGCCAGCGTCAGAGATTATCTATTGCGCGGGCGATCCTCAAAAATCCGCCCATTCTGATCCTTGACGAAGCGACTTCGGCGCTCGACAGCGAAAGTGAGCATCTCGTCCAGCAGGCTCTTGACCGCCTGATGGCCGACCGGACCACTCTTGTCATCGCCCATCGGCTTTCTACGATTAAGAACGCCGACCTGATCTGTGTCCTCCACGAAGGACAGATCGTCGAGCGCGGCACTCACGAGGAACTGATGGCCCTGAACGGTTACTACAAACGTCTCGTAGATATGCAAAACCTTTAAAAACCGATATATGAGCAGAACTGATTCCGAAATGCCCGACGTCACTCTTCTGGGCGCTTCAAACACGAAATATCCGACTCAGTACGCACCCGAGGTACTCGAAACGTTCGTCAACAAACATCCCGACAACGAATATCTCGTCACATTCACTTGTCCCGAGTTCACTTCGCTGTGTCCCAAGACCGGTCAACCCGATTTCGCGAAAATTATCATCAATTATATTCCGCGCGAACGGATGGTGGAGAGCAAGAGTCTGAAACTCTATCTGTTTTCGTTCCGAAACCACGGTGATTTTCACGAAGACTGCGTCAATATCATAATGAAAGACCTGCGCGACCTCATGGATCCGCGCTACATCGAGGTCATCGGCCGGTTCACACCCCGCGGAGGAATCTCCATCTTTCCTTTTGCGAACTGGGGCGACGCCGAGCACCAGGATCTCGTAAAACAACGTCTAGCAGCTTCTTTTCTCAACGATTTCTGATTTGACAAACCAATCATGCGAAACACCAAAAATTCACTAATGGTCGTGTCGGGCGGAATGGATTCCGTCACGATGCTCTATGAATACGCCCAGTCAATCGACCTCGCCGTCGTCTTCAACTATGGTTCGAACCACAATGCCCGAGAAATAGCCTGCGCTCGCTATCATTGTGAAAAACTCGCCATCGAATTGCTCGAAATCGACCTCTCGTTCATCGGAGAGTATTTCCACTCTTCGCTGTTGGAAGGTGCCGACGCCATTCCGGAAGGCGATTACGACTTCGACAACATGAAATCGACAGTCGTGCCGTTCCGCAACGGAATCATGCTGGCGGCAGCCGCCGGACTTGCCGAAAGTCACGGACTGACACGCGTGATGATCGCTAACCACGCCGGCGACCATGCGCTATATCCCGACTGTCGCGCATCGTTCATCAAAGCCATGGCTACCGCCATCAGTGAAGGGACATACGACAATATCATGCTCTACGCTCCCTATACGTTGCTGACAAAGACGGAAATAGCCAAACGAGGAAAAGAACTCGGCATCGACTACTCGAAGACCTATTCGTGCTATAAAGGCGGAGAAAAGCATTGTGGCCGTTGCGGAACCTGCAAGGAACGCCGTCAGGCACTCGCTGAAGCCGGAATAGAAGACACAACCGAATATGACGAAGACGAATAACCTGTCAGAAACGAAAATGGAATGGAGCCGGCTGATCGATGACCGACGTTTCGGTCTCGAAGATTATGCCGACCCCAAGAGCGGCCGCGCACGCACCGATTTTCGCCGCGACTTCGACCGCCTCGTCTTCTCTTCACCGTTCCGCCGCCTCCAGAACAAGACCCAGGTATTTCCTCTCCCCGGAAGCGTGTTCGTCCACAACCGGTTGACCCACTCACTCGAAGTTTCATCAGTCGGAAAATCAATGGCCGATGAAATTGCAACGGCTTTGTCGGCAAAGTACGCCGACCGCCCCTGGTCAAAAGTCTTCTATGACATGGGCGATATTGTTGCGGCCGCCTGTCTTGCCCATGATCTCGGAAATCCTCCTTTCGGACACTCGGGCGAGAAGGCAATCTCGACATTTTTCAGTGAAGGCGAAGGGCGCCGGCTGAAGGACTTGCTCACTGAAAAACAATGGAATGATCTGACCCACTTCGAAGGCAACGCCAACGCTTTCCGCGCCCTTACCCACTCGTTTGCCGGACGACGTCCGGGGGGATTCGCCATGACCTATACAACCCTGGCGTCTATAATCAAGTATCCCTACGATTCGTCGCTCGCCGGGGAACACGGAAAATTCGGCTTTTTCACTTCCGAACACGATGACTTTGTCAAGGTAGCTGATACTCTCGGAATGATAAGACTCCTGTCGCCGGAAGGCACTACGCGCTACTCGCGCCACCCCCTTGCCTACATCGTCGAAGCGGCCGACGACATCTGCTATGAGGTGATGGACCTCGAGGATGCCCACAAACTCAAAATCCTGACAACGCGAGAAGTCCTCGATACACTTCTCGCCTATTTCGACGATGACGAGGAACGGCGTTCGTCGATCGTCCGTGTCATGGATATGGTGGACGACCCGAACGAAAAGATAAGCTATCTTCGTTCGTGTGTCATCGGACGGCTCGTCGAACGATGTGCGGCCGCTTTTCTCGAAAACGAGGACAAGATTCTCGAAGGGAGCTTCGAAGGAACGCTCATGGACAATATTTCCCCGGCCCAACGTGAAGCTTATAGGAAATCGTGCGCTCTTTCATGGAACAAAATCTACTGTGCGCCCGACGTAGTCGATATTGAACTCGCAGGTAATCAAATCATCACATTCTTGCTCGATAAACTGGTCCACGCGGTTCTTAACCCCGAACTGAATTACTCGAAGCTGCTCCTTTCGCGCGTCCCCCGGCAGTACGACACAACAGCCCCCGACCTCTTCGCGCGAATCCAGGCTGTCCTCGACCACGTCTCGGCAATGACCGACGTCTATGCCCTCGACCTCTACCGAAAACTCAACGGCATGTCTCTC
This sequence comes from uncultured Bacteroides sp., assembly GCA_964454925.1. Taxonomy (GTDB): domain Bacteria; phylum Bacteroidota; class Bacteroidia; order Bacteroidales; family Muribaculaceae; genus CAG-873. The sequence goes on along the minus strand of CAYVXC010000080.1, from coordinate 6,331 downwards.
CCCGCCGTCTGACCTTTACCCTTTTGATACGTCCTTTAGTATTCGATTGGGTTGAATTTGAGATCGTATTAATCGCCTGAATATATATCAGTCAGGCGTTGGCCAATGTCCGAAAAAATCGCTAACTTTGCAATACTAACCAATTTTTCGCTTTAACAATCTATCCACTACTATATACATTATGAGCAACCAACGTTATGATCTCCGCGGTGTTTCAGCATCGAAAGAAGACGTACACAACGCTATCAAGAATGTCGATAAAGGAATCTTTCCCAAGGCTTTCTGTAAAATAATACCCGACATTCTCGGCGGTGACCCGGAATGGTGTAACATCATGCATGCCGACGGCGCCGGCACGAAATCATCGCTCGCCTACATCTACTGGCGCGAGACCGGCGATATGGACGTCTGGAAAGGCATAGCCCAGGATGCTCTGATTATGAATATCGACGACCTTCTTTGTGTTGGGGCGACCGACAACATCCTTCTGTCCTCGACAATCGGACGCAACCGCCATCTCGTTCCCGGCGAAGTTATCTCAGCCATCATCAACGGCACCGAGGAGCTGCTCGCTGAACTCCGGAGCCAGGGTGTCGGCATCTATTCGACCGGTGGCGAAACAGCCGATGTCGGCGATTTAGTCAGAACGATTATTGTCGACTCGACAGTGACATGCCGTATGCGTCGTTCCGATGTTATCGACAACGCCAATATTCATGCCGGTGACGTGATTGTCGGCTTGGCTTCCTACGGCCAGGCGAACTATGAGACGTCTTACAATGGCGGCATGGGGAGCAACGGGCTCACCTCTGCCCGTCACGATGTCTTTGCAAAAGACTATGCGAAGCGCTATCCCGAGTCGTTCGACGCCGCCGTCCCGGAAGATCTCGTTTACTCGGGCTCACGCCATCTGACCGACGCCGTCAACGGTTCACCGATCGACGCCGGACGTCTGGTTCTATCCCCCACCCGCACTTATGCACCCGTCATTGCCGCTATCCTTAAAGAGATGCGCCATTCAATCGACGGAATGGTTCACTGCTCGGGAGGCGCCCAGACAAAGATTCTTCACTTCGTTGAAAACAAACATATTGTCAAAGACAATCTCTTCCCGATTCCGCCGCTGTTCGAAATGATTGCGGCCGAAAGCGGAACAGACCCCGCCGAACTCTACAAAGTGTTCAACATGGGTCACCGCATGGAAATTTATGTCGAGCCACAGTTCGCTGACCGCATCATCGCAATCTCTGAATCATTCGGAATCCCGGCCCGCATCGTCGGCCACGTGGAAGACAATCCCGACGGAAACAGACTGACGATCACTTCGCCTCTGGGTACTTTCGAATATTGATTGGCAGATGATACGACCCTTCTCCCGAACGATGTGTATTTCCCTTGTGCTACTCGGGACTCTATGCTCGTGCACAGGTAACGGTTCGGGAGCGGGTGACGGAGACAGCGCAGACTCGACATCCCGGAATCCATACGCTCTGCCGGAAACCCTCAGGGCTGTAACACTGTACAGTCCGATGTCCTATTTCCACTATCGCGACGAGGTGATGGGTTATGACTATAACCTACTGACCGACTTTGTTCAATCCCGCGGACTGGTTCTCGAACTCAAGGTAGCACCGAGTCTTCACCGCGCCATTCAGTTGCTCGACTCGGGACTGGTTGATCTGATTGCATACGAGGTCCCGGTCACTGCCGAATACCGGCGTCTTGTAACGCCATGCGGCCCCGAATGGATCAGTTCCCAGGTCCTCGTCCAGAGGTCGGATTCAGAGCGGCCTGTCCGCGACGTGACCGATCTCGTCGGAAGAGAAGTCTGGGTCGAACCTGATTCCAAATATCAGCATCGTCTCGAGAATCTGAACGACGAACTTGGTGGCGGCATCATTATCAGAACCATAAACCGTGACACACTCATCACTGAAGACGCCATAGAAATGGTTTCGCGCGGTGAAATTGACCTAACGGTTGTAGGGAGCGACATCGCCAAGATCAACAAAACCTATTATAACGACATCGACGTTTCGGTCGAGGTCAGTTTCGGACAACGTTCTCGTTGGGCCGTATCGGTCGACCGTCCTTGGCTTGGTGACTCAATCTCGGCGTGGTTCAATTCGACCGTCACAAGAAAGCGGAATGATTCTCTCCTAAAAAAATATTTTCAGATTGCAAAACAGCTGCCCGTCAATATCGAAGAAACTATCGACTTCAGCGACGGCATCATTTCTCCATACGACGACCTTTTCAAAAAATATGCCGCTGAAATCGGTTGGGACTGGCGATTGCTCGCCGCTCAAGGATGGGTTGAAAGTCAGTTCAGAAACGATGTCGTCTCGTGGGCCGGTGCCCGCGGAATCATGCAGATCATGCCGAGGACCGCGCGTGCATTCGATACCGATCCCGAAGCCCTCACCGATCCGGAGACTTCTATCAGGATTGCATCCGAACTGATAAAGTCGCTTGACGAATTGCTGGTCAAAGCTGTCCCGAATAAAGCCGAACGACGTAAGTTTGTAACCGCAGCCTATAACTCCGGGCAGGCCCATATTCTCGACGCCATCGCCTTGGCTAAGAAATATAACTATAATCCCCAGGTATGGAAAGGAAACGTCAGCGAGGCGCTTCTTTTGAAAACCAATCCCGAATACTACCACGACCCAGTTGTCAAATATGGTTATTTCCGTGGTCAGCAGACAACCTCATACGTCGAAAAAGTCTTTGACTTCTACGAACGCGCTAAAAAAGAAATAAAAGAATAATATAATCTATCACTCAAAAACTCTCAATCAAATGAAAAAACGTCACCTAACTGTTGCGGCCATCGTTGCTCTCGCCGGCTCGATGATGTTCACTTCGTGCATCGGAAGTTTTAATCTGACAAACAAGCTCCTTGCATGGAACAAAACCATCGGAAATAAATTCCTTAACGAACTCGTCTTCATCGCTTTCTGGGTACTTCCTGTTTATGAGGTGTCGAGTCTGGCCGACATCCTCGTCCTTAACTCGATCGAATTCTGGAGCGGTTCTAATCCGGTTGCTCAAGGCAAATCTATCATCGAAGGAAACGACGGCCAAAAATATCTTGTGGAATGTGACGGCAAAGGTTACACCATCACCGGCATGACCGACAAATCAAAGATTCGTCTTGACTTCAACAGCGATTCGCGCGAATGGAGCACGACCATCAACGACGAACGCATCGTCTTCATGACTTTCATTGACGATACCCACGTAAAACTGCCCACCCGCATGGGCGACGAAATGATTGTCGAAACAAGCGAAGCCGGCCTTTTCGCTTACCAGGCCGTCAACGGCTACGCCTCTGACCTCGCCCTCCGCTAAGCCCGGGCGAAAATAGTAACGGAGGCGTTGTAGGGGGTGTTGCAGAACTGCGAGTTCAAGCGAAAGGTCGCATCCCATGTAGGTGGATGTTGCAGAACCGCGTGTTTAAGCGAAAAGTTGCATCCCCTGTAGGGGTGCTATAAATAGCACCCACCGCGTTATTACGCTGTTATTCAATACTTTGGTTTGAGTGGGGCGCTATTTATAGCGCCCCTGCCAGGTGTTCGGTATGTCCGGAAATCATGCTGACAGGTGGATCTGCAACAGCCACCAGCGTAAATCACTGTAATTCAATTGGGACGCATAAAAATGCGTCCCAATTGATATTTACACAAGCATTAAATTTACGAACATACCGTTGTTAGAGGTTGTCGCAGAACTACCATGAAGCCGGAAAATCGGTTTCTCTGTAGGGACGTTTTTCTAAACGTCCCCGGCGTAAATCACTGTAATTCAACGGGGACGCATAAAAATGCGTCCCTACATTCCGCTTCTACAAACCCCAAGGGCGGGATGTGCCTTTTTGAAAGCGGAGATTATTTCACGATGACTTTGTCGGTTGTGTTTCCGTTACGACGGATGTAGAGGCCGGGGGCGAGACTTTCGACACCGTTACCAACTTTCACGCCGTTGAGATTGTAGATTTCGCATGGAGCGGCTTCATCGGTATCGGCGATAACGTCGTCAACGCCCGTAGGAACGTATTCCTTTACATCCACAAAGTTCTTCCACGGATCAATCTCTGTGCTCAAGGCAACTCCGTTTTTAGTCATATAAAGAGTGGCAAAACTATAAGCACGTGAATCAAATATATTATAATTACCACTAATAGGTTTGTCAGCGGCGTAATATATCGTGGTTAAGTAGCAAAACCCTCCGAAAGCTTCATCTCCAATTGAAGTGATACTTCCCGGGATGGTCACTGTGTGCAGGTATACGCAATCGTAAAAGGCTCCATAACCAATTGAAGTGACACCTTCGGGGATGATTACTGAGGTCAGGGCACATCTGTTGAAAGCATTAGAGCCGATTGAGGTGACACTACCCGGGATAGTCACTGACCTCAGGGCGGTGCAGAAGAAGAAGGCCACATCCCCTATGGTAGTGACTCCTTCGGGTATGGTGACTGAGGTCAGTTCGTAGCATCCCTCGAAAGCACCATCGCCGATTGAAGTTACAGTACTGGGAATGGTCACTGAAGTTATTCCGGCACCACAAAATGTATAATTGCCTATTGAAGTGAAACTTTCGGGAATAACTATATCCGTGACTTCCTTACCATCTATGTAAAGATGTCCTGCATATTGTAGGGGATTTGAAGCATCACTCCCAAAATCAATCTTGCACAAAGCTTCAATGCTTGCAAACTCGGCTCTTTCCAGACCATAGCATTCAGCGAAGGCCCATTCGCCTATTGAAGTGACACTACCGGGTATGGTCACAGAGGTCAGGGCGCTACAACGAGCGAAGGCTAGATGGTCGATTGAAATAACACGATAAATTGCTTCGGCATCCGTAACTACTGAAGGAATCACGAGATCACCGGTTACAGGTGGTTGGTTGGAAGCTACCTTACATGTTTTGGCAGTTTCATCAATGACTTCATAAATCAGCCTCTGTCCTTGATACACGTAGTCAAAGCTGTAAGCCATTGCCGGCAGCGACAGGAGCGTGCCTAGCATCATCAGTAATAGTTTTTTCATAACTTGAATTAGAATCGAAGCCGCCGGACCTTTCTCTTTGGCTCGTGAAGTGGATAAAAGAAAAGCGCAAGGTCTGTACTCGTTGCCCGTTCCACAGTCAGAGGCCTTCGCAATGCCCGGATTCGTAGAACGGACAACGCAGAGGCCTCGCGCAAATATGTAACAAGCCCCGGCATGATGCTCGCGCATCGGTGCCGGATAAAATGTCGACATATCCACAAAGGCGTCCGTCGCTGCCACATCCCTGACGAATCCTGAAAGTTGCGAAGTTTCTGACTGTCAAGAAAGAGCGCTAAGTAACGCTTTCAAATATTTAGTCGCATCCCACCCCTCAACCCATATCGGGCCTCCGTGAGCGATATGCGACAGCAAAGTTAATATTTTTTTTAATACATATCAATATTTCCCGCGAACAGATAAGAAAAATATATCTTTCTCAATCAATCTCCCTTCCAAACTTTTCATGTAGTTCTCTCGTTCTATATTTGCTTGTTTACAGTTTAATTACTAACTTTGTCCGACCGTAGTAATAAAATTTAAGAAATTTAAAACGATGTCTCCTATCAACGAAATAAGGAATACACCGGCAGGTATGTCTATAAAGCTTGATGTTTATATCTTCAGCGAAGATGAAGCAGTTATAGCATATAGTCCTGCTTTAGATTTATGTGGCTATGGTAATAATGAGGACGAGGCAAAAGAGTCTTTCCATATTGCAGTGTGCGAATACCTTGATTATGGACTCTCCCATAAAACTCTGGTAGCCGATTTGAGACATCACGGTTGGAAAGTGAGGTCATTAAAACAGCGCAAAATGGCAGCTCCATCCTTCGAGACACTTCTGCGTAATAATGAGACTTTCCGTGATATCTTGGAAAACAAGGATTATCGCAAAGAAACTCAACCAATGCCACTCCCCGTTATCGCCTGAATTCTAATGAATACTCAGCGACTTTCAAACATTCCGCTCTCAGATTATAGACTCTTCTTACAAAAGGCGGGATGTTCCGTCTCTTCTATAAAAGGCGGTCATGAAAAATGGATAAAGAAAGGATTGTTGCGACCTATTATAGTCCAAACACACGTAGACCCGGTACCCGAGTTCATTATCAAGAATGCACTTCGGACACTGGGCCTGACGAAAAGCGACTTTTTTAAATTATTATTTCAAGAATAATAGATCCCGGTTCACTGTTCGGCGTAGAAAGCGCGGAAAGATCGGGTTATATATTCGTGGTCGCGGAGAGAGGCGGTTTCGCGGGCCGAGTGCATGG
>CAYVXC010000079.1:0-9935 GCA_964454925.1 uncultured Bacteroides sp. | reverse complement strand
TTCGTCATCACCGACATGCCCGCTTTCGGAACCTGGTATCAACCCGGTGGCCAAAGCTATGCGGCCACTCTTATCCGTGATGCGGGCGGTCGTCCCGTGACCGAAGGCGACAAATCGACCGGCTCCCTGCAGCTCGATGAGGCAGCCGCATTCAATCTGGCTGCGGACGCAGACATCTGGCTGATCAAAACCGACCATCAGGTAACGAAAGAAGAGGTCGGCTCCTCGGGCGCCCTCGCCTCAAAGGTGAAAGCTTTTCGCGACAATAATATTTGGAGCGCGAACACATCCCGGGTTCCCTACTTCGACGACGTGGCCTTCCACCCCGAACGTATTCTGCGCGACTATGCCGCTATCTTCAGCGGCTCCCCCGACTCCACTACCTACTTCCGTCCCATCGCCCGCTAATCCCTTCCCGGCAATGGCCTATACTTTATGTAAATTTTCAGTCGTACTGAAAATTTACATAACACCTATCATTTGTCCGACTCATCCGACTTGTCCAACCATCTCTCTCCACTCTCCACTCTTTAGTTTATTACCCTTCACTCTAAACTTCTTTTAGTTAAATTTTTGTCAAATATTTTGTTTACTAATTTTTTTTACTAAATTTGTAGGTCAAAATGGATACCGGTACTCTCCCGGTTGTATCCCTCCATGCGGGTCATGCACACTGACCGGCCAAAAATGATATCTAAAAATTCTTTTAACCAACTACTAATCAATTAATTCAACTCATGAAAATCTCTACCCTACCTTTCGGCACCATGCTGAAACACGGTGCGTTGGTAGCAGCGTTTGGCCTCGGCGCATTCGTCTCTCAGGCCCAGACGTTCGTCTACGACGGTGTGATTTACAAAGCTTCTGGCTCAAGTCTGACAGCCCAGAAAGCCGGTACAAAAGTTACCGTCGGTGATGCGGGCCCCGCAGCCTACACCGGCGACATCAAAGTCCCCTCGACTATCGAATACGGCGGCAAAACCTATAAGGTTACCTCTATCGGTAGTGTATTCAAAGGCGCTGACATCACCTCGATCTACATCGGCGATGGCGTCGCTACCATTTCTCGTGGTTGTTTCCAGGGTGACACCTTGCTGACTTCGGTCCGCCTCCCGGCCGACCTCGCCAAAGTCAACGGCGACCTCTTCAGCGGCTGTACCTCTCTTACCGAAATCGAAATCCCCGGTGCTTCGGCTGAATGGGCTTCCAACCAGCTCAAAGGTTGTTCTTCGCTGAAAAAAATCGTCTTCGCTGAAGGTGCTACCGCTATCGAACTCAGCAAAGCTATCTTCGGTGACGCCGGTATTCCCGAATCTCTCGAAGAAGTTGTTCTCAACCGTCAGATCGGTACCAAGTATGGCGACGTTGCCACTCAGGCTTTCCGCGGTGCCAAAGGCCTCACAACTCTTACCGTAGGCGGCTCTTGCGTTTCGCTCGCTTCTTCAGCTTTCGAAAGCTGTTCTTCTCTTAAAAACGTTTCTCTCCCCGAAACCCTTACTTCTCTTGGCACAAACGTATTCGCCGGCTCGGGTCTCGAAGAAATCGTTCTTCCCAACTCAATCACTTCGGTAACTGCTTCTCTCTTCCAGGGCTGTAAATCTCTGAAGAAAGTTACCCTCGGCAATGCTGTCACCTCGATCGCCGATATGGCTTTCTACAACTCGACAGTTGCTGAAATCAACCTTCCCGAAACTCTTAAATCGATCGGCCAGATGGCATTCTCGGGCGCAAAACTTTCGGGTGCTCTCGAACTTCCCGCCAGTGTGGCTTCTGTAGGCATCCAGGCATTCGCTAACAACGCCGGTCTGACCGAAGTTTCGTTCCCCGCATCGACCACTTCTCTCGGCAACGGCGCATTCATGGGATGTACCGGTATCGCTAAATATTCGGTCAACGCTGCCAACGAAGCCCTCAAAACCGATGCTACCGGTGCTATGCTGACCGTCGGTGACGACATGCTCTTCGCTTTCGCTCCCGCTTCTTCTGTAACAGCTATTACCGGCGATTTCACTGTGGTTGCTCCCTACGCTGCTTACAAAGCCGCCGGCGTTACCGAAGTTACTCTTCCCAAATGTGAAAACTGGGGTGACTACGCTTTCTCGGGCACATCGATCAAAACCCTTACCGTTGCCGGTACCGTTGGCCGTTATGTAGCCGCCAACTGCCCCGCGCTGACCAAACTCGTCATCGACGGTCCCGAAGTTCCCTTCGGTATCGCTGCTAACGACGCCGCTCTGACCGAAGTCAGCCTCCGCGAAAAACTCACCACTGTTAAGCAGGACGCTTTCTTGAACTGTACTTCGCTCAAGTCCCTCAACCTCGGTACCATCCTCGCCATCCTCGAAGCTGACTGCTTCAAAGGCGCTGCTCTCGAAACCCTTACCGTCGCCGCCGCTAACCCCGCCGGCATGGCACAGGGTGTCTTCACCGCCGAAAACGCTGCTCTGACTGTCAAGGTTCCCGTCGACTATGTTGACGCTTACAAAAACGCAACCGGTTGGCAGCTCCTCAACATCGTCGGCGATGCAAACATCGCTGCCGGTCCCTCAGACATGGGTATGCCCGCAGGTCTCTACTATGCTCACCCCGACGGTACTCTCCGCGTAGCCTACGCTGATGGTCAGTCTGATTCTTACGATGTTGGCGGTGTTGAACACACCTTCCAGCTCGCCGAATTCAAAAACCGCATCTATGGTGCTTCGGCCGGTAAGAAATTCGTCTACTCTGCAACCGGTTCGGTTGACGGTGACGGCAAACTGTTCTACATCTCTAAAGTTGGTGGCGAAACCTTCCAGGCTGTCGTTCTCGACAACGCCGGCGGTAATGCCTACCAGGACCCCTTCGCCCTCTACATCTATGGCGATACCCTTTATGTAAACGACCGTAACGTCTGCATCCGCAAAATTGCTGCCGACGCTATCGCTCTTCCGAAAGACTATCCCTCGTGGATGGAAAACAACTGGATGGGCTTCTATGGCTCACCCTGGAGCTACGGCTGTATCAAAGCCGGTTGGGCTATCACCTCGAAAGAAAATGACAAAGGTGACCTCGAACCCCTCTATTGGGTTGGTATGAAATACAACGGTAACGGTATCTTCCGCTTCCAGCAGAAAGACATCGGCGAAAACGGCAAGGCTGCCGCTAAACCCGCTAACAGCGAGTTCCTCACCGACATGAACCCGATCTTCACTACCTTCCGCATCGACGAAGCTCACGGCCACATGTACATCTATGTTGAAACAGCCGGTGCTAACGAAGAAAAGATCACCAAAGGTGGTGTATATCGTATCGACCTCGAAAAACTCGAAGCCAACCCCAACCCCTCTACTCTTGCTGAACTCGACGCTATCCTGATCGACGGTTCGCCTGTTAAGTACGAAGGTTCTGCAACCAACGAACACGTTGGTATCAGCCAGTTCTCGCCCGACGAAAACAACGAATACCTCTACTGGTGCTACCGCGCTCCTTCTGCTGAAGAAGCAGCTACCAACGAAGCTCAGGACTACGCTACTCAGAAAGCCGGTAAATACTGGTGGGCTGACAAGTACGATGCTGAAAATCCCCTCCACCACTCGGGTATCAAACGTATCAAACTCGGCGAAGCTAACCCCAAAGTTGAAATGGTTGTTCCCGGTGTAGAAGGCTATGGTGTTGTTCCCGTTAAATACGAAGGTTCAACCAAACCCGAAACAGGTGTTACCGACATCGTCACCCTCCCCGCCGCTTCGACTATCGTTTATGCCAACGGTGAACTCACTGTTACCGAAGCTGCTGTTGTAACTGTTTACAACGCCGCCGGTGCTATCGTTGACTTCGCTACCCTTGGCGCAGGCGAAAGCCTCTCGGTTGCCGGTCTCGAAAAAGGCGTTTACATCGCTACCGCCGGTAATTCAACCGTTAAATTCGTAAAATAATCACGGATTAACATTCCGACACTCATTCAAAGTGTCCGCCCTCCCCGGGCGGACACTTTTTTTAAACAAAAGTTTGATTATGATATCACAATGTATTATCTTTGTAATCAAAACACAATTACTATGGATATAGCTCTCGAAAAAAAAACGCATGTCTTCAGACTTCCCGCCTATCTTCTTGACAAACTAAAAGAACTGGCGGCCAAAGACCGTCGGAGTCTCAACAACTATGTTGAATGTATCCTTTTGGACGCTGTTTATAAAGAACCTAACGAAAAAACCATTGAGGCAATGAAAGAGGCTAAAAGTGGCTCTCTCCGAAACCAACCGGCCCTTGATCTATCGTCGATTGAAGCCATGGAAAAATCAATGGGTTTATGAAAAAGCTGAAAATTACATCTCAATATAAAAAGGATTATAAACGCTATCGCAATAACCCTAAGAAGCTTGAAAAACTTTTCAAACTTCTTAATATGCTCCGGAATGAGCAGACCATTCCTCAGGAATACAAGCCACACCCTCTAACAGGGGACTATGCCGGTCATCTCGAATGTCATATCGAAGGTGATTTCCTCTTGATATGGTTAGATCCTGATACCGATGAAATCATCTTAGTTCGTCTTGGCTCCCATTCCGAACTTTTCAAAAAGTAACTGAGACGTTTTCACAAATCGAATGAAAAATACCGTGGTCTGCTCGAAGAGAGCGGACACTTTTTTTATTATAGAAGGTCGTTTTTTCGCGATTTTTCCGTACCTTTGCATACATATTGCCTAAGTAGTATTTGTTCGTTTGGAACGAACCTTGAAACGTCATTCCATAGCACAAATCCTTTTTAAGCATAACGTCCTGATCCAACAGACGAAACAAAAAATTCTTCTACCCTCTGACCAAAAGTTTCAATCAAAATCATACCTCCCGACGTGGAGGTACTGAAAAAAGGTTCCGGGACAAAATCTAATCATCTCTGCTCTCTGTCGGCTGTCTTACCCGGCCGGCAACCTCGCTCGATAAAAATAAAAAACAAACATAAATGACAAGTAGATGGAACTATCTACCCCTGACACCCGAAGAACAGAAACTCGAAAACGAGTTGGCCCGACGATTCCACAAAGTCGAGCCAATCAGTGAGTTACTTGTTCAACGTGGGATTCGCTCTATCGACGAGGCCGAAAAATTCTTCCACCCGTCGCTGAGAGATCTCCACGATCCGTTCCTCATGCCCGACATGGATAAGGCTGTGGACCGGATAAACCGTGCCATGGGGTCTAAAGAAAAAATCCTGGTGTTCGGCGACTATGATGTCGACGGAACTACCGCGGTCGCGCTCGTCTATCGCTACCTGCAGAACTACTACAGCGACATCGAATATTATATCCCTACCCGCTATGACGAAGGATATGGCATTTCGATGAAGGCAATCGACGAGGCTGCCGACAGCGGCGTGAAACTCATAATCATCCTCGACTGTGGCATCAAGGCTATCGAGGAGATTAAGTATGCAAAATCGCGTGGTATCGACTTCATCATCTGTGATCACCACGTGCCCGATCCCGAACTGCCTCCGGCGGTAGCTATCCTGAATCCGAAACTTGAGGGAACGACCTATCCGTGTACCCACCTCTCGGGTTGTGGCGTCGGTTACAAACTGATGCAGGCTTTCTCTATATCCAACGGTCTCGGAACTGCCGAACTTGAAGGTATGCTCGATCTGGTAGCCGTGTCTATAGCCGCCGACATTGTCCCGATGGTCGACGAAAACCGTGTCATGGCTTACCACGGGCTCAAACGGCTCAATTCAAACCCAAATATGGGTCTGCGCGCGATCATCCGCACCTGTGGACTCGGTGGCAAGGAAATCACGATCACCGACGTGATTTTCAAAATCGGACCGCGAATCAATGCCAGCGGCCGGATGCAGAGCGGACGCGAAGCCGTCGAACTTCTTGTTGCGCGCGACATCAAGGACGCCAATGAGAAGAGTCTCGCTATCGACCAATACAACAAAGACCGAAAGGAACTTGACAAACGAATCACCGACGAAGCCAATGCCATCCTCGAGCAGCGTGGCGAAATGGATTCTGACAAAAAATCGCTGGTGATCTACAACAAGAACTGGCACAAAGGAATCATCGGTATCGTCGCTTCGCGCCTGACCGAGCTCTATTACAAGCCATCGGTCGTGCTGACGTTCGCCAATGGTCTGGCTTCCGGATCGTCCCGTTCGGTCCAGGGTTTCGATGTCTACAAAGCCGTTGAATCTGCCCGCGATCTTCTTGAGAATTTCGGTGGACACACCTATGCTGTCGGCTTGTCGATGAAAGAGGAAAATATTCCCGAATTCACGCGCCGTTTCGAAGAGTATGTCGCTGCCAACATCCGGCCAAATCAGCTCACGCCCCAACTTGACATCGACGCAATCATCGACTTCTCGAAAATCACACCCGAATTCGTGTCGACACTCCGGCTGTTCAATCCTTTCGGACCGGGCAATCAGAAACCCGTATTCTGTTCCCGGAAGGTCAAGGATTTCGGAACATCCAAACTCGTGGGCAAAAATCTCGAACACATCAAGCTCGAACTGGTCGACGACTCATCGGGAAAGGTTTTCAATGGAATCGCCTTCAATATGGCCCGCTACTTCGACCATATACATTCGGGCAAACCCTTTGACATCTGTTACACAATCGAGGAGAACAAACACCGGAATGACACTACTTCTGTTCAGCTCCTTGTGAAACAGATCCACTACTGAACACCCCGCGGGTAATCGCCTCATGCCCTCCTCCCGTCCGTCCACTCCGTCTGAAGTCCTGAAGAAATATTGGGGCTACGATAACTTTCGTCCCTGTCAGGCTGAGATAATCGACTCGGTTCTACAAGGCCACGACACATTGGGTCTCCTGCCGACCGGCGGGGGTAAGTCGATTACGTTTCAGGTTCCCGCTATGCTCCTCGACGGGATGACGATAGTCGTTACCCCACTCATCTCGCTGATGAAAGATCAGGTCGACAACCTCCGAGAGCGGGGAATACGCGCCATGGCTCTTTATACCGGGATGTCGCGTCGAGAAAGTCGTCTTGCCTTCGACCGCGCCCGTCTTGGCAAACTCCGTCTGCTCTACGTCTCGCCCGAACGGCTGCGTTCCGATTCTTTCCTCGTTGAACTGTCTCGTTGGAACGTCTCGCTTATTGTTGTTGACGAAGCCCACTGCATTTCACAATGGGGCTACGATTTCCGCCCGTCTTATCTGAAAATAGCAGATCTCCGTCATCGGCTTCCGGGTGTGCCGGTCCTTGCACTAACCGCTTCAGCCACCGAGCGAGTCAGGGAGGACATCAGACAACGTCTCGAATTCGGGCGCGATCAACGTTCCTTTGCCCTGTCGTTCCATCGTACCAATCTGAGCTACATCGTCCGTCATGTCGAAGACAAAGATTCCAAACTCGTCGAGGCGCTCGGCGCAGTTGGCGGAACCGCTATTGTCTACGTCCGCTCACGTAGCAAGACGGCTCAGGTGGCAGCCATGCTTAACGATGCCGGCATCGTCGCCGAACACTATCATGCCGGCCTTGATCCCGAGGAAAAAGCCGCACGCCAACAACGCTGGAAAAGCGGTCAAACACGTGTAATAGTCGCCACCAACGCTTTCGGGATGGGTATTGATAAGCCCGACGTTCGCGTGGTCGTCCATCTCGACATCCCGCCGTCGCTCGAAGAATACTATCAGGAAGCCGGACGTGCAGGTCGCGACGGACTCCGCTCCTACGCGCTTCTTCTCGTCGGCCCGGGCGACAAAGCCCTTCTGACGCGACGACTCGGCGAAGCCTTTCCTGAAAAAGACTTCATCAGGAGAATCTATGAGCTGGCGTGTAATTTCATCGACGTTCCCGTCGGCGAAGGCTTCGGGCATACCTACGAATTCGACTTCGCCAAATTCTGTTCCATATTCAAAGTCCAGCCCTTGCCTGCCAAATCTGCCCTCACGTTGTTGACAGCCGCCGGATGGCTCGAATTTGTCGAGGAGCCGGCTTCGTCGGCTCGTATCATCATGCTTGCCCGGCGCGATGAACTCTACTCCATGAATACCGAGGATGACCCGGAGGCCCACCGCGTACTGATGACCGTCTTGCGGCTCTACACCGGGATCTTCGCCGACTACACCCCTATAAACGAAACACGGATCGGCCGCGAAAGCAATCTGTCTACCGAAGCCGTCTATCAGGCTCTTGTCCGTCTTTCGAACAACCACATTATCCATTACATTCCTCGCCGCCTGCAGCCATATATCTATATGACTACAGCCCGCGAGCTGCCTAAGTATATCGACATCCCCCGCTCCGTCTATGAAGACCGTCGCGAGCTGATGAAACAACGAATCGAGGCTGTCCGCCGCTTCGCGTTCAGCCGGACTGACTGCCGCGACATTGTTTTGCTCGAATACTTCGGCGAGAATCAACCCGAGCCATGCGGAATGTGCGACATCTGCGTTGAGCGACGTCGGCACTCCGCTGAAAGCTCTGCAGAACCCAGCGACGATTACATCCGCGAAGCCACACTCAGACTCGCCGCTCACGCCGGGGGAATAGCCATCGACGACCTCGTCAAGATGCTTCGTGCCGACCGTACACGCACCATCGACACCGTCCGCTCCCTCATCGCCTCCGGGTCCCTCATTCGCACAGGCCAGCGCCTCCACCTCCCGGAGTAACCTCCCAAACATCGGATTGAACGGAACTCTTCTCAGGACTGTAGAAAATAGGTAGCCGGAGCATAGTAAGAAAATGGCGATGAGAAATTTTTCTCCACATACTCTTTTGCTCTCGAATCCGAAACTATGAAATATCCGACCTTTTCAGAGTCATTGATCTCTTTATCTTCATTTTCCGGATCTAAATTCAATAGCGTTTTTCCGAGGGCCTCCTCAATTTTGGCAATTGTCTTTAAGCCAAGATTTTCTTGACCGCTGAGTATCTTCGTAACTTGTGCGGGGCTCACGCACATCCTTCGCGCAAGTTCAGATTGATTTATTCCCTCGGAAGCCATGATACTCCGTATTTTCATGGCCAATTTTACTGACATAAGAAGCCAGTCCTGATTCGCGATCTGATATTCCATGTCAAGACGCTCCTTTTCGGGAAGTGGCTTGACGAGTTGATTCATTTTTTCAAGATTGAACTTCATAACTTTATTTACAATTATTATTAATTAAAGATCGTCGCCTTCTAAAATCCCGTTGGCTCTAAGAAATGAGATTACATTATCAATTCTATTAAATACCTGTTCTTTTAGGCCAGGCGAATCCTGAATTGTACGGCCAAGTTTTATTCCACCAAAAACAATTAGATATGTATTCGTATCAAGTTTTATTGCATATAGTCTAAGCAAAGATGGAGAGTAAGTTCCATATGATTTATGAGGCTCCAATTCAGTTAGATATGAATATTTTCCGCCTAATGGCCGAAAGAAATCTTCAAAGTCTGGAACTTCCCCTATAGTCGCATTCTGCGCCAAATCACGTATATGTGACGCTAAAATAATAGCCTCACTTGCAACTCGTTCCGCTGACGCCATTGGATCATCGGGATTTAGACCTACTTCTCTCCAAAAAGGTTGATCAACTTCCTTCGCATTTGTTCGAAAGAAATTCACGAGATAATCAAGATCTTTCCAAAGTCGTAACACACGACTATACTCATCTGTGTCAGCATCATCAAATTTAATACTATATAAATATCCTTTATATATCTCACGAATATCCATATTTACCCACAGGTTAAAAAACTTTCTGCAAAAATAATCAATTTAACCCTATTATACAAACTTTATACCAATAAATTTAACCTACAAGTAAAAATAACTACCTTCCAACGTTCATCGTATGAGGAGCGACACGGCCCGGTCAATGATCGGATCGATACCGGCAGCGATGTCGGCGTCGGTGATGTTTACGCGACATCCTTCCGTCGGCTCGATACCCCACTCGGTGTCACGTCCTTCCGGATCAAGGATTCGGCACG
>CAYVXC010000078.1:0-10010 GCA_964454925.1 uncultured Bacteroides sp. | reverse complement strand
ACCAACGACCCTCTGATTAACAGTCAGATGCTCTAACCGACTGAGCTATTGAAGCTTATTTCTTATCTTTGGCAAGTTTAACACCGCTCCCGGTGTCGTTTGCGGTGCAAAGTTAGGAATTATTTTTCGTTTGACAAAATTTTTTGAAAGATTTTCGAAATAAAAGTTGGGGAACATGTGCGCGGGGGCTGGGAGAGGGGGTATAAAAAGCAACCGGCGCGATTCCCATCGTGCCGGATTGCTTTTTTAACCAATCAATTTTTAACCAATCTTTTATCCGCGAGCCCTGACGGGCAACGTGGTGTGGGTTATCATTTCCTTGGGTTAGTGACCGTTCTTTATTTTAACCAATCAATTTTATTTTTAACCTTTCTTGCGGTGTTCGTTTTTTGTCGTCCTGAACACCTGCGGACGTTATTTCTTAAAAAGTGTGTTTCTCAATCCTATTATTTTAAGATCAGTCGTTGTGCTAAAAATTTAAGTTTAACCAATCAATATTCGCAGTATTGTCTTAATAGTCTTAACGTGGGTAGCTTTCATAGCTTAAGAGTGTATTGTTGAAAACGGACAGACTGTTTATGTCTGAATCGTTTGTTTCGTCGAAAATTTGTTGGAGTGGAATTTATGCGAGGGAGGTGGGGTTAGCGGGTTATTTTGTGTTTTGTCAGTTACTTTGAATTTTGGATGTTTGTTTTGTTGGACAACCTGGTTGGTTATCTTTTGTGATGCAAAGTTACAATAGGTTTTTTTACTTGTCAAGTATTTAAGCGTTAATATATGTTAAACGTGACAAATCTTTTTGAAGTACTATGTAACTTATTGAATATATGGGCTTTAGTAGGCTTGAATTTTGTTACAAAATTGTTACGAGAGTCGAATTCTGGCTTGTGTAAGAGCTGTTTATGTGACAATAGGCTTAGACCGGAGCAAGGCTGCCGTCGAGAGCGCTGTCAATTGCCCGGGCGAGTTGATCGGGACATGATGTGCCTCGGGCGCGACAGTCGGTTCCACGTAGCATGTCGGCCACCCGGGCAGCGGGACGGCCGGTCGCGAGCATCGAGACTCCCGTCGTGTTGCCGGGGCATCCTCCGTCGAATCTCACGGCGGTGAGGATTCCGTTTTCGTCGATTTCAAAATTGATGGCGCGGGAACACACGCCTTTAGTCTGATATATATAATTCATAAAGCTTTCAAAGTAAAAGCCCCCGCTGACGGCGGGGACTGGGGGGTACCTGAAGTGGGACTCGAACCCACACGGTCGCAATGACCAAGGGATTTTAAGTCCCTCGTGGCTACCATTACACCATTCAGGCAACCTGTGTTTGGTTTGGCAAAGTTAATACTTTTCCTCGGGATTTCTACAATCTTTCCCAAATAATTTTTCACAACGCGGCGAAATGGCTCGGCTGTCCGCGAATCAGCGGTAGAGGAAACGTTTGATGGAGCGCTTGGGGGTTTTGGCAAATTCGCGGTCGACGAGTTCGATGGCGGCGAGGGCTTCGTAGGGGGCGAGGAGCGAATTTACTTCGCGTCGTGTGTTCTCCATCGCTTCGGCCATTTCGTCGTCTTTGAGGCCGTGGATGTCGGCCGCCTCACTGTCGGGGAACACGAGGGCGACGAGCCGCCCGTCGCGTTCGACCACGAGGCTTTCGGCCACGAACGGCATGTTGTTGAGTTTCGCTTCGATTTCCTCGGGGTAGATGTTCTGGCCATTGGCCGACAGAATCATGGTTTTCGACCGGCCGCGGATGAAAATGGTCTGGAGATCGTCGCCGCCGAGGGTGCCCATGTCGCCGGTGTGGAGCCATCCGTCGGCGTCGATGGTTTCGCGGGTGACCTCGGGATTTTTGTAATAGCCGAGCATGACGTTGGTTCCCTTGACAAGAATTTCGCCGGGCACATTGGCCGGGTCGGGGCTGTCGATGCGCGCTTCCATAAAGCCGCGGAGGGTATGGCCGGCCGACGTCGGAATGAATTCGCGCCAGGGGGTATAGCTGATCAGCGGTCCGCACTCGGTCATGCCATAGCCGACCGTGAACGGGAAGCGGATCTGTCGGAGAAAGGCTTCGACTTCGGGATTGAGGGGGGCGCCGCCAACAATGACTTCCTCGAACTCTCCGCCGAACGCCTGGATCAGTTTTTCGCGTATCTTGGCATAGATGGCTTTGTCGAGCAGGGGGATTGCCAGCGCCCAACGGATGGCTTTTCGTGTAATCATGGGGACAATCTGGCGCCGGTAGATCTTTTCGAGAATAAGAGGAACGCAGATTATGAGCGACGGTTTGACTTCGGCAAGAGCTTTCAGGAGAATCCGCGGGGTTGGTGTCGAGCCGAGAAGGGTGACGTGGGTGCCGACGGCAAGCGGGACAAGCATGTCGAACGCGCAGCCGTAGGCATGGGCCAGCGGCAGGAACGACAGCGCACGCGAGCCCGGGTAGTGGAGCCGTGAGCGGATTCCAAAAACAACGTTGCCGGCCAGATTCCGGAGCGAGAGCACCACGCCTTTCGAGAATCCGGTCGTCCCCGAGGTATAGTTGATGAGAGCCGGATGGTCGGCGGGAAGCTCGGGATAGTCGATGTCGTCGGCCGAGAAACCGTGCTTATAGACCGACCGGAACCGTCGGGTCAGGTTTCTCAGGAGTTTGACCCACGACAGGTCGGGCAACGCACCCGTCGGGTCCGGCCACTCCTCGATCAGATGGCGGTTGTCGAGAGAGATGGCGGCCATGACGGCGGGCATCGCGTCGAAATGGAGCGATTCCATTATGCGGTCACTGACGAAGAGCAACCGTGAATCGGAGTGGTTGATGATGTGTTGAGCGTCACGCGGATTGAAATCCGAGAGGATCGGGACGATCGTGGCTCCGTAGGTAATGGTGGCGAAAAAGACCGTTACCCACGTGATGTTGTTTTTTCCGAGCAACGCGATCTTGTCGCCCCGGTTGATTCCGGCCTGACGGAAGAGGAGGTGGAGCCGGGCGATCCGGCGAGCGAAATCGCCATAGGTGATTGTCTCGCCGGTTGTGTAGTCGGTCAGGCAGGGAAGTCCGAAGTTGTTTCTGAAAGAGTCGGCATAGATCTTCAGAAGGTCGTCGTCAAAAGTGGCCGGGGAGATGCCGGCGGGTGTGTATATGTCAGTCATGTCGGGGACGGATAAGGAAACGGTTTAACAAAGAAAGTGAAGCCCAACCGCGAAAATCGAGATCAACCGGTTTCGAACACCCTCTTGGATTATAACACAATAATGTCTGTCAGTGTTTTGTGGTTCCCGACGCTGAGACTTAGTTTCCGACGTTGTCAAGATGTCCGGCGATCGACTCGAAAATCCGGTCGACGTGTCCCGAACCCTTGACGGGGTGATATTTGCCTTCTTTCAGATAAAAATCTTTCAGAGGTGCTGTCTGGTCGTGATAGACGGCGAGCCGTTCTTTGATCGTCTCGAGATTGTCGTCGGCGCGGCCGGTGTCGCGGCCGCGTTTCAAGAGGCGGTCGACGAGTTCTTCGTCGTCGACTTCGAGGCCGATGACCGCGTGGAGGTCGGTGCCGCGCTCGCGAAGCATCGTGCGGAGTTTTTCAGCCTGATTGATTGTGCGGGGGAAGCCGTCGAAAATCACCCCGTTCTTGATTTCCTCGGGATGGCTGTCGAGTTCGTTGGCGAGCACGCTGACCATCAGATCGTCGGGAATCAGATGGCCCTGGGAAATGTAGGTGTTGGCGAGACGGCCGAGTTCGGTGTCGGCTGCAATCTGTCCGCGGAGGACCTCGCCGGTCGAGATATGATGGAGATTGTAGCGGTCTATGAGTTTTTCGCTCTGAGTGCCCTTGCCACTGCCGGGGGCACCGAAAATAACGAGATTAAGCATGTTCTGATTATGATTGGAAACCGGTGTCTTTAAGGACATAGATGTCGTTGAGATTGCGGGCCAGACCGTCGAGATCGAGTCCGAATCCGATAATAAACTTCTTGGGAATCTCGAAGCCGACGTAGTCGGGTTCGACCGGTTTTTCGAGGGCTTCGGGTTTAAAAAGGAGAGTGGCGATTCTGACCTCCTTGGGCCCCTGCGACTTGAGGTCGGCAACCAGGCGGTGCATGGTGTTGCCCGTGTCGACGATGTCCTCGATGATGACAACCGTCCGGTCCTTGATGTCGGCGGTTAGGCCCATGACTTGCTTCACGCTGCCGGTCGACCCCATGCCGTCATAACTTTTCAGGCGGATGAACGCGATTTCGGCGTCGCCGTCAAACTGACGGAACAGATCGCTTGCGAAAGGGAACGCTCCGGTCAGTACACACAGAAAAAGTGGACGTTCACCTTTGAGATCGGCCGAAAGTTGGCGCCCGAGTTCGCTGATGCGGGCATCGATTTGTTCACGGGTAATATAGGGCTCGAAAGTTAAGCCGTTGTAAGTGACTTCTTTATTCATTTTGTCAGTCAGAATGAAAAAATTTGGGACAAAGTTACAAAAACTTTGCGAGTCAGACAATACACCCCCGACACACTTTTTGCTCTTGCTGATTTTTTAGAAATAAACTTCTACGTATCATGTCGTACCGGTCGGGTCAGATGTGTCCGAGGTCGTTTGCTTTGAAGTTTTGTGAATTTTGGGTGGAAATATTTGGCGGAATGGGAAATAATGGCTAACTTTGCACGCCATTACGAATAGACTGTCTTACCAACAGCCCTTTTCAAACCCAAATGCGCCTCCGCTCCTCGGCGGTTTCCGACAGGCTTCCACCACGGATTCGAGACCGAGCCCCGCGCAGGTAACCGTCAGATCAAAAACAAGAACAAAATAGAAAAATGAAAAAAGACATTCATCCTTCAAACTACCGCGAAGTCGTTTTCAAAGACATGTCGAATGAAGAAATCTTCATCACCCGCTCTACCGTTGCTTCGCGCGAAACTATCGAAGTTGATGGCGTTACCTATCCCCTGGTAAAGCTTGAAATCACCAGTTCTTCTCACCCCTTCTTCACCGGTAAACAGAAACTCGTTGACACCGCCGGTCGCGTTGATAAGTTCATGAGCCGCTACGGTAACCGCAACAAAAAATAATTGCTCCCCGCGATATCCCACATATAATGTATACAAGCTCCGACATACGCCGCATTGATTCCGTCCGTTTGATGAACGGTCGCAATTTTTGGTGGTGGCTCATTGGCGATAAGGTCGATGAGTAGGATGCGCGTATCATTATTTTAAGCATAACGATATTCCGTTTCGAAGCCACCGACCTGAATTCAGGTCGGTGGCTTCGACTTTTTAAGACAAATACAAACAATCAAATACTTTACAGAAATGAAAATCTCAACCAACTACCCTTCCTCAGATTTTGAATCGAACGTTCTTCAACCCGACAAAAACGGCTTTTATGGCGCGGATGCCCGATTTGGCGGACAATATGTTCCCGAAGATCTGAAAAAGAACCTCGACGAGGTCTATGGCGCTTTCACCGAAGCGGTCGCCGACCCGGCTTTTATGGCCGAGTTTGAACAGCTCCTCCGCGACTACGTCGGTCGGCCCTCGTCGCTCTATCACGCACGTCGTCTTAGCGAAAAGTATGGCGCGACTATCCTTCTGAAGCGCGAGGATCTGAATCATACCGGTGCCCACAAAATCAATAACGCCCTCGGACTCGGGCTGCTCGCGCGGCGAATGGGCAAACGGCGCATCATCGCCGAGACGGGCGCCGGTCAGCACGGGGTCGCCGCCGCGACGGTAGCCGCGCTTCTCGGTCTCGAATGTACGGTCTACATGGGTGCGGTCGATGTTGACCGCCAGCGCCCCAACGTTGAGCGCATGAAAATGTTGGGAGCCAACGTTGTCGCGGTTACCGACGGTGGGGCTACGCTCCAGGACGCGGTTAATGCCGCGCTCAACGCGTGGGTCGAGCAACGCGAGGATACGTTCTATCTCATCGGGAGCGCGGTCGGCCCACATCCCTTCCCGCGCATCGTCACCTTCTTCCAGTCGGTCATCTCGCGCGAGCTACTCGATCAGGTTCCCGCTTTGACGGGGCGTGAGACTCCCGACGTGGTGATTGCGTGTGTCGGCGGCGGAAGCAATGCCGGCGGAGCGTTCTATCATTTCGTTGACCGCCCCGAAGTGGAACTCGTGGCCGTCGAGGCAGCCGGTCTCGGCCTCGAAAGCGGTGAACACGCGGCCACTATGACCCTCGGAACCGAGAACGTCCTTCACGGGTCGCGGACGCTGGTCATCGATAAGGAACCATACTCGATTTCGGCCGGTCTCGACTACCCCGGCGTCGGGCCGGTCATGTCGACTCTTGCGGCCGAAGGACGTATGAAAGTGCTTGCGGCTACCGATGACGAAGCCCTCGCGGCCGCCCGTCAGCTTGCCCGCCTCGAAGGAATTATCCCCGCGCTCGAAAGCAGTCATGCCCTTGCCGCACTCGACAAACTCACCTTCCGCCCCGGCCAGGTTGTCGTCGTCAACGTCTCGGGCCGCGGCGACAAAGACATGAAAGCTTTTGGAGCTGCCGAAGCCTGACCAATCGCTTTGAATAGATTATAAATGCAAAAGGCCGTCCGAATTGGCGTAGATTCGGACGGCCTTCGTGTATATTTGTCCGGAAAAAGAGTGAGACGGCTGCACCTGCACGCTGCAGTCACAATCTCGGACAGGGTTTTGACCGGGCTTCCTCGGGTTGGAGGTTGTTTCGAGGATATGGGTTGGATTGATATTGAGGAAAACCGGTCGCCGGACGGCGAGGGATGGAAAAATGTCAATGTTCGCTTTGTGTCTGCAAAGTTACGCCGCCACTTTCGCCGAAATATGCCCGAAACCTCCCCCGGGGGGAGGAGTCGGTTCCGATACAAAGATAAGACGGGAGGCTCGCCCGGCACGTTTGTACGGACGCATTTTTATGTGTCCCCGCTGAATTTCAGCGTAGTACGCGGGGGACGTTTAGAAAAACGTCCGTACAAAATCTCAGCGAATACGAAAGTTGCAATCTCGTCGGCAAGCGACTTTTTCGGCCGAATTCGTGGAGGGTGTGCAGAACTGCGAGTTTAAGCGAAAGGTTGCATCCCCAGTAGGGGTGCTATATATAGCGCCCACAGTCTTATAAGGCTGATATTCATGGTTTAATGTTGAGAAGGGCGCTATTTATAGCGCCCTTCTATCAGGTGTTCGGGTTGTCCGGAAATCATGCTGACCGCGGTTCTGCAACACCCACGAGGTTGTCACGTCATCGACACTCAGTATGAAATAGAAGTTACTTAACGAGGATCTTTTTTGTCTTGAGACCCCGCTTGAGGATGTAGACTCCCGGGACTGGATTATCATCGACCGGCTGCCCGTTGAGATTGTAGATTTTACATGGAATATTTCCATGTTCATCTACCACGACCTCATTAACTCCACCGAAATTGTGTTCTTTAATATTATTGAAATACTTCCAGGGCTCTGTGCTGCTACTTTGTAAAATACCTTCCTTTGACAGGTGGAGGGTCGCTTTTTCGTAGGTCTCCTGTGAGAAGATATTTTGGTTTCCTTCAATTAGATTATCTGCTCCGTAATATATTTCTTTCAGTCCGTTACAATCACTAAAAGCGTTTCCGCCAATAGAAGTGACTCCCTCAGGAATAGTTATAGAAGATAAACTGGTGCAATTAGAGAAAGCATTGAACCAAATAGAAGTAATACTCGAGGGGAGGGTAACTGATGTCAAATTTTTACAAGATGCGAAAAGACCACCGCTAATGGAAGTGATGCCTTCAGGGATTTCCATTGAAGTCAAGCTATAGCAATTAGAAAAGGCGAAGTTGTCTATAGTTGTGACACTTTCCGGGAGAGGGATAGAAGTCAGGCTTGTACAAAATTCAAAAGCTGATTTACCTATTGATTTAACGCCTTTAGGGATTGATATGGAAGATAGTTCGCAACAATTATAAAAAGCATGGTTGCCTATTGAAATAACATCTTCGGGAATTTCTACAGAAGTCAATTTGTCGTGATGAGAGAAGGCGCTCCAACTGATTGAAACGACTTTATATACATTTTCTCCGTCGGTTACGGTAGAAGGGATTTCCAGCTTGCCGGATATAGAATCAACCTTAGAAAACACGGAAACCGTTTTGGCTTTCTCGTTTATAACAGTGTAATAGAGAGTTGTTCCTTTGTATTCATAAGGGAATGTAGTTGCAAATGTCGTGATGGCGGATACCATTCCTAAAAGTAAAAGAACAAGTTTTTTCATAAGGCATTGGGTTTAATTCTTGGCGTATTATAAACTCAGAGAAATGCAGAACTTTATATCGTGAAGTGTGACTATGTAAGCTATTCGCAAAGATACCAAAAATTGTGATGTTTTTATGTCTTGTGATATATTTAACGAGATTTAACAATGTATCGTAGAACGGCTGAACCGTAGGAACATACCTTTAGTGTCCGGTCATTGGTGTGATGCGTGTTAGTCGGTTCGTTCGCACCTTCGCGGTTTCCATCCTTGTCGCGGTTATATCGTCCCCGCCCGGGGACTCCGAGGTTGAGGGCGTACCCCTGTCCTCGGACGGATGTCCGAGGTTTCTTGCTACGCAAGCGCTTTGCGATGAGACAGACAACGTCGCCGTTCGGCGACTATTTAACGGAGTGGGTGTTGCAGACCTGACTTTCAGCTTGACTTTCGGGACATCCCAAACGCCTTGTAGGGCTATAAATAGCGCCCTTGTCGACTTAGGTGTTGAATATCAGCATTATAACGCGGTGGGTGCTATATATAGCACCCCTACCGGGGATGCAACCTTTCGCTTGAACTCGCAGTTTTGCAACACCCTCTTTGTTTTGAAAAAATTGGCGGGAAAATTTGGATTTCAATATCAACTCGTTGTATCTTTGCGGGAAACCAAATAGATTACGGATATGAGAGTGATATTAATTATTGCGTTTCTTTGTATCAGTTCTGTCATAACTGGTGCTAAAGAAAAAAAGAGGTTGGTTATGATAAACAGGTTAGGGATAATAATCGCAGTTTTAGGCCTTTTCCCTTTATCTGCAAAGGGTCAGGAGCAGGCAATATATTACGAGTTAAATGACAGTGCAACCTCTGTGTTGCAAGAGTATCTTGATGAGGTTCATTCGTCAGAACCGTTGTGCTGTATATTACAATCCGTTAAGATTGACAGTGTTGATTATGTCCGACTCGATATTTCCGATTATGTTGTGAATGAAGATTTTGTAGCGGCCCATTCAAACCGTTTTTTGGTGATAGGAGATGCTAAACTTCCCGTCTGTTTTGATTTTGACAATATGCTTTATCAAAATGAAAAGACTTATCGTGATAAGCAGTCTCGCTTACGAAAGACGACATTTGCTATTCGGGAGGGCTATTATTTTTTGATTGACCCGAGAAACGGCAGAATCCAAAAGTATCATGACCTAATAACAAATGTTGAGAAATGAGACGAATTAACAAGAGGCTGCTTTATCAAATTTGTATAGTCGCCGGGTTGCTTGTTTCGCTTTTATTCGTGATGGCACCCGTTACTAAATCACAGGGTGAACAAATCACCTATTTCACACTATACGCCTGGGAGGAAAAGAGTATCTCGAAAGAAATTGAAGACAAACTGGCTCAAAACTCCGATACGACTTTACGACCGCTCGTGATATTAAAAGTAAGAGAGACGGAAACCATATCGAATGGCGATGAACGCTATATCGCAGATGATATGTCGAACGAAGTGAATAAAAGGCTAAAAATCAGCATGAACAACGAAGTGTGGGATTCTGTGATGGCACAAATAGAAACGGAAATTGCTAATATTAAGTTTCCGGATAGTTCGTTGTTTACGAGATTGACTGACCGGGTGTTAGTTCCCACGGATGTTGTGCTGGATAGTGTCAGTGGCAATCTATGGCAAATGGCCAAAGCGAGTAATCGCTTTATAGTCAGTGATTCATTACACATTCCTGTGCTTTTTGACTTTGAGATAGATGTCAATCAAAAATTATTTAAAAGAATTTTTGTGGAATAAAAGATAACCC